>CAXUAR010000008.1:9251-11998 GCA_964249155.1 uncultured bacterium
ATGAGCACATCGCCGAGGAAGCGTTTGCTGAGCAGCAGCGCAGTCTGGCCTTTCTTACTACGCTCCGCGCACAAGAGTTATCCACACTACCAAGCGTATAAACACCGAGTCTTGAGGAAAAATTTATTCTTCATTTTATACAGTATACGTGTACCCGTATACATACTTTTATAACACAACACTTAGAACCATGAGTTCACGGCTCCTTATCGATTATCGCTGTACATGCGGGAAACTCTTGTTCAAAGGGTTACTCTGTCAGGGATTTATTGAGGTAAAGTGCCGTCGGTGCGGAGTAGTGAGTGTCTGGACTCCCAACAGTTCTACAGAGTGGTCGCTTATTGAAAGTGATGAATACGGGAATATAGTTATGGTTTCCGGAGCTACGGGAGAAATTTCTACTGATCAGAAAACGTCATTGCGTGACCGCAGACTTGCCGAGGCGCTACCAATGCTTCGAGATGCTGTTGCACTTTCTAGAAATGAAGCATACCGAATCACAGATACGACTCTTGTGATGCGTGACGGATCGTCTCAAGCTATTGAAGCCTGTATCATGCCTCACTCCCAGGAAGGAGGCTTTGCAGGGTATCGGATTTATATGCTTCCGAAATAGGCAGGAGAAAACTATACGCGTTCTTTATGTGCTGAAGAATATACTACCTACATTGAGGCTCACGAAGCCCGCTCCACATGTTTGGAGCGGGCTTCGTGTATATCGTTTCTGTCGTCATATCGGGCCAGCTCGCGCAACACTAGCTTTTACGAGCCGGATAGAAGCTGGCCCGATATGACGACAGAACTATCTACTCTACTGTAACAGAGCACGATGCGTACCTTCTATCTTTTTATTATACGTCAAGCGCGGGATGCTCTTTCAGTATGGGTATTACTCGCATGTATGCTTACTGCGCCGCTCCCTCTTTTTGCGGCTTGGAATGGCGCTTTCTATGCGCCTGGACAGACTCTTGACCCTGAGTGCGCACCCACTGATGCGTATTGCGCAGTAGATAGAAGTCAGGTGCCCCATGACCTCACACTGAAAGACGACGGGACAACGGCTCCGGTTTCTATTGAAACGATGGATCCCAATGGGCTTATGATACGAGTCGATGGAAATGATGCGCTGTACCTCTTATCATCGGGCGCTATACGCATCGGTACCACAACGGGAAGCACGCGGCTCGCCGTCGGGGGCGGTATAGCGACCGACCAGCTCGAACTTAACGGGCAAATACTTACGAATTTCCTAGGACACGGAATAAGTGTTTTAGGCGGAGCGCTCACGCTTGATACAACCGGCGACTGGAGCGGTACCTTTGGTGGACAAGAAGGACGGTACTACCTGAATCGCGCGAATCAGACTGGTACTCAACCGGCAAGCAGTATATCTGGCTTCGATGCTGAAGTTGGAAGCATTATCGCAGGAACGACGACCGATGCGTTAAGCGAAGGCTCGACACATCAGTACTACACTGATGATCGTGCGCACGCAGCCTTTGCTGCCGGAGCTGGCCTTTCATACACTAGTGCCAGTGGAATCTTTGCCATAGCGCCGGGATATGCGGTCTCGCTTATAGCATCCAGTACGAATTGGAATTCTTTCTATGACGCGCCATCTTCGCGTATTACCGCGGGCACGAACCTCACATGGAGCGGAAATACCTTGCATGCACTCTCGAATACTGCGATGCGATCGCTTTTTTCTGCCACAGGACCGCTCTCCTACGACGCCTCTATTGGCACGTTCTCTCTATCGACGACGACTATCTCGGGTAGCGGTTCTGGATTCAACGCCGACTTACTTGACGGACTCGATAGTACCTACTTTATTGCTAATTCATTCTCGACGACAAGCGCGAATAGTTGGCTTGCCACAAAGACTACCGATGCGGTGTCTGAAGGTTTAATTAATCAATACTATACACAAAACCGTTTTAATACCGCATTTACCGCAAAATCAACGAGTAATCTTACGGAAGGTTCGAATTTGTACTTCACCAACGTTCGTGCTGATGCGCGGGTAGCACAAGGTATTGCGAGTGCGTTTGCGGCTACTACAACCGACGCGCTGGCAGAGGGAATCACAAATCGCTACTATACTGATGCTCACGCCCGAAGCGCATTGTCATCAAGTGATGCAGGACTTACCTATACAAGCGGGACTGGCATACTTTCTGTTACGCCTGGCTATACAAGTGTGCTTGTCGCTTCTACGACCGATTGGCAATCAGCGTACGTGTATCGCATCACCGCGGCCAGCACCCCGCTTTCGGTAGCAGGAAATACCATAAGCATCACCGATGCTTCCGCCGATGGTTCAACGAAAGGAGCCGCAGCATTTACGACAAGCGATTTTAATAGCTCTACGGGACTTATCTCGCTTGATTATACTAATGGCCAGAAGGCGACAGCCGCACAGCCAGGATTCCTCTCAGCTGCTGACTGGACTGCGTTTAGCGGAAAAGAGAGTCCGCTTACGTTTCTCTATCCGCTCGTACGTACTGGAGCGAGCGTGTCGCTTGCCTTTGGTACTACTACTAGCAACACCTGGTCAGGCACTAATACTTTTATCAATGGAGTTGTAACAAATGTGCTTACTCTCGGCAGCGTGAATGGTTTCCTTAAGGCGAGCGCGGGCGCTGTCGCGCCCGCGCTCGTAAGTCTTTCGACAGACGTGTCTGGCATACTTCCGGTCCAAAGTGGTGGTACCGGCCAGGGCTCAATACAATCAGGCCGTCTTATCT
>CAXUAR010000008.1:12102-13813 GCA_964249155.1 uncultured bacterium
GAACTGGCGCGCTTGCCACAACGACTGGAGAGACGGCCGGCTATGTCCTTCAATATGACGGCGCGAAGCCTACCTGGGTTGCGACGACCAGCCTTGGCTTCCCGCAAGTAAGTACAGGCACCGTGACCTCAGTGGGACTCACGGTGCCCACAGGCTTCAGTATTTCGGAAAGCCCCGTAACGGCGAGTGGTACGCTCTCGCTGTCTTTTGCCGCAGGGTATGCGGTGCCGCTTATCGCTTCGACAAGCGAATGGGCTGGCTTTACAGCAACGCCATCTTCGCGCATTGCTGCTGGTACAAACTTGACATGGAATGGCAACACGCTAAATGGACCTGCTGATTCTTACATCCGCGCCCTCTTCTCTGCTTCTACGTCACTTTCATATAATGCTACTACCGGCGCATTTGCCTTCTCAACAACGACTATCTCGGGTAGCGGTTCTGGATTCAACGCCGACTTACTTGACGGACTCGATAGTACCTACTTTATTGCTAATTCATTCTCGACGACAAGCGCGAATAGTTGGCTTGCAATCAAATCGACGTCGAACCTTAGCGAAGGTACAAACCTCTACTTCACAAATGCTCGCGCAGATGCGCGCGTAGCACAAGGCATCGCGGCGGCCTTTGCAGGAACAACAACGGATGCTCTTTCTGAAGGTCTGAGTAATCTCTATTTCACCAACGCTCGCGCACGAAACGCAGTGTATTCAGGTGCTGTCGCACTCACGTATGCAAGCAGTACCGGAGCGTTTTCACTTACGCCTGCCTATACAATTCCGCTTATTGCTTCGACAACGAATTGGGACTCACTTTACTCGACGCCATCGTCGCGTATTATTGCTGGCTTGAATCTCTCCTGGGCAGGGAATACGTTGAATGGCCCGACTGACTCATATATTCGGAATCTGTTCTCAGGAACATCACCCCTTACCTATAGTTCATCGACAGGAGCTTTTGCTCTTGGAACGGTAGGCGTAGGCAATGGCGGCACAGGACAAACTACGTTCACTGCCGGCCAGCTGCTCTATGGAAATGGAGTGGGCGGATTGCAAAGCGTGGCAACGTCGTCTGTTACTACTGGAACAGGCGTGAGTGTTACGGGCGGTGGGGCAGTCGTGGGCGCTGGCGGACTTACCATAACCAACACTGGTGTTACCTCGACCGTTGCTGGGACGGGCATCGGTGTATCAAGCGCTACGGGTGCCGTTACGCTCACAAACACGGGTATCATTTCATTATCCTGTAGCACCATTACGTGCTCAGGTACAAATCCTGCTACCTTCTCGATTGGCGTAGGTGCCATAACGAATACTCAGCTTGCAAATGCATCAGTAACGGTGACGGCCGGATCTGGCCTGTCGGGCGGTGGTCTTGTTGCGCTCGGCGGCACTATATCCCTCGCTAACTCCGGCGTTATAGCCATTGGCCCAACAGGCCAGACCATTACGGGTACTGTTACCATCGCTTCTTCAACCACTACCCTTAATGGCCTTACCTTTGGCAACACCATAACGAGTTCCGGTAGCACCCTTACCTGGAAACCGGCTATCAGTGGCGTGCTTTCGCTTGCGGGTGGTGGTAGCGGCACAACTACCTTTGCAACGGGCGGAGTCGTATTTTCAGACGGTACAAAGCTTACTCAGTCCGCAACACCCACGAGTTTCTTCTGGGATGAGACGAATAAAAGACTTGGCATTGGCACTGGAAC
>CAXUAR010000008.1:13823-15037 GCA_964249155.1 uncultured bacterium
CGCTAGACGTAAATGGGTCGATAACCACACAAGCTACAAAGAGTTGCGGTATTAGTACGCTCGCAGCGCTCGGCACCGATAGTACCGGAAAGGTTCAATGCATTACGATTATTGCCACGTCTGATAAGCGCCTCAAAAAAGATATTGAACCGCTTGAGGGTGCTCAAGGCCTCGAGCTCATTAATTCTCTCTCGCCAGTCTCCTACACCTGGAAAGACCCATCGGTGTATGGCGGTACTACGGCGCTTCAGTATGGCTTCATCGCGCAGGACGCGCAGCAGGTTGACCCAAACTTGGTCGGTACTACTACAGCGACAGCACTTACACCGGACAAGACCTACTTCTTCAATTATATTGGGCTTATCGCGCCGCTCGTTAAGGCCATCCAAGAACTTGATGTGCACATGACGACGCTCGCTTCCGGTGTCTTCGACACCATAACGACGCATCATGTTCATACTGACGAGCTCTGTGTTGGGAGTACGTGCGTGACACAAGAAGAATTCATGCAAATGGTTCAGCGACGTGAGCAATCTCAGCCCTCAACATCTGGAACGTCGCTTTCCGCAGAACCCGAGCAATCACAGGACGACTCCACGTCTTCGGCACCATTGGTCCCTGATACCAGCGTTCAGGCTTCATCAAGCGACTCAACAAGCTCAAGTTTCCAGGATGTATCTTTATAACTGTATCGATGAAGGTGATCCTGAGAAAACTACTATACCGATATCTACCGCCGTGACTCATACGTGTACATTTATCCCCACTACCACATAAAGGCATCTGCTATAACCCGCTATACTACAACTACCACGGTGTTGCGCACCGAATCTGTCTAGGGCCTTACGGGGCAGTGGGATTTATACGATGCGCATACGCTTACTCTTTTGGAACGTATCTATCCGCACACGCGGTGGATTTTCTTAGTAGGTAGTAACGAAGATTTTATTCCTATGCCTACACACCATCCTGCCGTTGAAGAACCGCGCGATATGCCGCCACGACCTCTGGTTCCACGCCCCCGCAGACGAAGCGGCTTGGTACTGCGACTCATGACTCTACTATTATGTGGTGCTCTTGTTGGCTGTGCATACTTTTTCTTTAAGTATGAGCAATTGAAGAAAGATCCAACTATTGAAGCAAGGGCACAGGCTACTGCGGTCATTCATGAGCTGTCGCATGTGATGATTGTGCCTGACGATCCTAATCCGGTA
>CAXUAR010000008.1:15047-16364 GCA_964249155.1 uncultured bacterium
TTCTTTGCAAGTGCGCAAAACGGAGATGAGGTGGTGATATTTCCATCGGCTATGAAGGCCGTTCTGTATCGGCCGAGTTCTCATAAGGTAGTAGACATAGCACCACTCGCTTCGGGTGCGGGCTCAAATACCCGAAATGTTCAGTCTGAACCAGCGTCTATGCCAGCTTCTGCAGAAATGACCACTCCTCCAGAAAAGACTGCGTCCACCACTGACTAACGCCATGAAACGAATCATACTCATTGTCGCACTACTTCTCTATGCCTTCGCACTTCCCGCATATGCGAGCGAGACGTCGGGTACGATACTTTCGTCACAGAAGTTTGGCTGGGGCGACGTCATCGGTTGGATAAATTTTGCGCCGACGGATGGCACCGCGTATACGGGTCTCGTTATTACCGACTCTTCTGTGACCGGCTACGCGTGGAGCCGCGACCACGGCTGGATTAACTTCAGTCCATCGCACTCTGGACAGGGAGTTACTAATACTCCGCAAGGAGTGCTCGGTGGCTCTGCCTGGGTATCAGACCTCGGTTGGATATCGATGCAAGGTGTCACCATAAATCAAAATGGTGAATTCGTTGGTATTGCAGGAGTTTCTGGCACGGACACTGCAAGAATCTCATTTAATTGTTCAACATGTTCAGTGGCAACCGACTGGCGGCCTGCATCGGTGCGAAATGGAAATCCGGTCACGACCCCAGGAGGGAATGATGGAGGTGGCGAACCAAGTGGCAGTTCCGTTCCTGCACCAGGTACTCAGAGTACGAACACTATTCAAAATTCTCCGGTAAAGACCGGTGTTCTCTCCGATATTCGCTCAGTAATCCAGAACGTTCTCCCCATTCTCACGGGGAGAGGTACCAGCCAGAATAATACGGGAAGCGCGGCGGCAGGAGTGGCAGTGAGAGGAAATGGCACGCGTACAGCAAGCGCGGCGACATTCTTGTTCGATGTAAGCCTACGACTGCAAGAAAATGTGTTATCGGCGGGCAAGACTCTTATAGCTATAGTATCTTTTACTAGTTTTGGATCGGCAGACACGCCGGTTGTGGCAACGTATACGATATTCAATAGCAAGGGAATTGTTGTAGCAAGCACCACTGATACGTTTATCGTCCAAACTGAACAGTCAAAGATACGGGATTTTGATACTACGAAATTTACTCCCGGTTCGTATGTGCTCCACCTTCAGGTGGTGTATGGAAAAGGGACGACCAATGATGAAGAGCAATCGTTTACCATAACAGGTCATTCAGGATTACAATGCCGTCTCAGCTGGCCTTTTTAATGGTTGTATTAACATGTTCCACTCAT
>CAXUAR010000009.1:0-4382 GCA_964249155.1 uncultured bacterium
CGTACTTTGGTTGGCAGCGAGAAGCTTTTTCTTTTGAGCTTGCTGATCGAGAATCTTCGCCTCTTCGCTTGCTTGGAGCTGCTTCAACTGTTCCTGTTGAGTCTTCTGATCTACCAGTGCATCCTTTTCGGTTTCGGTAGCGTCCTTGGTCTTCGTAAGCTGGTTGGAAGAGTTTCCAATGGCTTCCTTGAGGGTCGTAAAGGAATCAAGGTCGCCGAAAAAGGTAGACACATCATCGGATGAAAAGACCAGCTCAACGAGCGACGAGTCGTCTATCTCGCGTGTCTTGCGGAGTATCTGCGCAAGCGACTGCTTCTCGCTATCAAGTTGTCCTGAGAGCTCGCCGATAGTCGACGAATGGATGGTAATGTTTTGCGCAAGCGCTTGGATTTGCACCTGTGTTGCTTGGATCTGGAGCTGAGACTTTTTAATACCTGCGTCGAGGATGCTGATATCGCGCTTGATGGACTGGCCTTCGGTAGTGAGTCCGGTGAGGGTAGTCTGTGTGGCAGCAATCTGCGCTTCGAGGTCGTCGAGCTGTTTTTGAAGCGCCGCGCGCTTAGCGGCAACGTCAGCAGTCGTGGTCTGCGCGGATGTAGGGTGAGCAAGAATCGAAAACGCTCCAGCCAAGGCCAAAAGGAGGCCAAAGCTGACTATCGAAGGACGCAGAAAGGTACCAGCCATACAGAGCAAAAGTATACCATTGTAGAGGTCCCTGCGAAGGCTTTATTACTGACCCGTAACGAGAAAAGCGGCCTTACAGGCCGCTTTTCTTTTACCTATAGAAAGTACCTATTCTGCAGCTGCCCCAGATTCAGAGTGATCCTCAGACTCTCCCTTGCCCTTCTGCTCTACTTCGATAGCGTCCATATCAGGCGCTGCAGTCTCTTCTTCCTCTTCAGCAGGCGCCTGGATGAGCGCAACGACGTCTTCAGCTTCAAGCGCCGTGGTAACGCCTGCAGGAAGCTTAATGTCCTTCACGTGGATCTGATCACCGATCTCAGCAAGTCCTGAGATGTCGACTTCAAGATCATGCGGAAGCTTGGATGGATCTGACTCTACTTCAAGCTCGTGCAATACCTTTATAAGGTTCGCGCCAGCTTTGACCGCAGGAGATTCGCCGACGAACGTAAGCGGTACCGCAACGTTGACCTTTGCACCTTTCGCAATGGCATAGAAATCCGCATGACAAGGTACATCCGTCATAGGATCGCGATCAACAGCATGAATAAGCGCCTGGAATGAATCGCCGAGCCCAGTGATCTCGATAACCGAAGATTCTCCAGCATCGCGCAGGATCTTCTTGAATTCAGGGAGCGAAAGCGTAATAGACTCCGCTTCGTGCTTTGGTCCGTAGACGACGGCAGGAAGCAGGTCCTTTGAAAGCAGGCGCTTCGCCTGGCGGCCGGTTTCGGTCCGCTTTGTTGCGTTTAATGTGATGGTCATAGTAGAACGAGTATGCCCTAAAAGGCTGGGAAGAGCAAGAAGCGGCGAAGCAACTTACGAGCTATCTTCGGCGGTTAGCAGACAGAATCCTTGAGCGTAAAGCAGGCGTCTTCTCGCAGTCGAGTAAGGAATGCTTGCCGGGCAGCAGGCACATTTTCATCCTTTCCAGCCCAGATAGTCAGCGCTTCATCCTGAAGCGCTCGGGCGTATGAGAAGGTAAGCGGCCACGGAGCATTCTTGGTCTTTGCAAGCGCTTCTATGGCTCGTAAATTATTGGTTGCTTGCTCGGTGCTCTGTCCGCCTGAGAGAAATACAATGCCGCCGATTCCTTTCGGAACATTCTCAAGAAGTACGTCAAGCGTGTCCTCAGCTACTTCTTCCGGTGTGTCGATGCGACCGCTCGTGCTTCCGGAAAGCGTCATAGAGGTCTTAAGGATGATACCGGGGAGGTCAGCATGCTGATCTTCGAGTGCATGCATGACCGTTGATATAGTCTGAGCTAATACTTCGCGAGAGCGAAGTCTGCTATGCGGGCCCTCAAGCAATACTTCTGGCTCAACGAGCGGGACCATGCCTGCGCGTTGTGCTTCGCACGCATACGTCGCAAGTCGCTTCGCGTTTTCGTGAATTGCTTGATTGGTCGGCAGTCTCGTACCATCAATCTTTATTGCAGCGCGCCATTTGGTGAAGCCAGTACCATACGTTGCCCTAAATGCGGTGAGTCGCTCCGAAAGTCCGAGCAAACCCTTTGTTATAGTCTCATCGCCGCCTTCTGGGAATGGCTCGAGTCCTTGATCGACTTTTATGCCAGGGATAATTCCCTTTTTTATAAGGAGCTCGGCGAAAGGAGTGCCGTCATCAGACTTTTGCGAAAGTGTCTCTTCGTACAAAATTACTCCTGAAAGATACTGCTCGTTGCCAGGTGTTGCGAGAAACAGATCACGATACTTGCGACGCATTTCTTCGCCGGCTGCTATGCCATACTGCACGAGTCGCTTATCAGCTGTCGCGTCGCTTTCATCGGCGGCAAGAATCCCCTTTCCAGAGGACAGCAGTTGTTGCGCGACATCCATAAGATCAATCATCATAGGTATATGCAGTATAGCAGTCGTCTGAGCAGTGCTACACTACTGTGCATATGGAACCATTAGATTTTCTCGCCATCGGCGACATTGTAACTGAGCCTTTTATACGACTCACTGAAGCGCATGTGATACCCGGCGAACATGGCGGCCAGGAGCTTGCTATGCGTTTCGGCGATAAAATTCCGTATGAGTTCAGCGTGGACGTTTCGGCCGTCGGGAATGCAGCAAATGCCGCCGTAGCGGCGGCGCGTCTCGGTCTCCACTCTGCGCTCCGCGCGTACATAGGTGACGATACCCAAGGGCGCGAGTGCCTTGCTGTGCTTACCGCTGAAAAGGTACAAACAGAATATATAGTTACCGAAGCTGGAAAGCGTACGAATCATCACTACGTACTATGGTTCGGAAATGAGCGTACTATCCTCGTGAAGCATGAGGCATTTACGTATGACGTACCTACACTCGGCGTAGCACCAAAGTGGCTCTATCTTTCGTCTCTCTCCGCGACGTCGCTTCCGTACCACCACGCACTAGCAGAAATGCTTGCATTGTATCCGAATATAAAGCTTGCCTTTCAGCCAGGCACTTTTCAGATATCGCTCGGCGTCGAGGCGCTTAAGCCATTATATGAGCGCTGCGAATTTTTTGTCTGTAATGTCGAGGAAGCTGGACGTATACTCGGGACGCCCGATGAACGCGATATCAAAACGCTACTTTCTGCAGTACGCGCGCTCGGTCCATCCATTGTTGCTATCACCGACGGCACGAACGGTGCGTACGCGTATGACGGCGCGCGCTTTACGAAAGTTCCTATGTATCCAGACGCGCGTGAGCCCTATGAGCGCACGGGTGCAGGCGACGCATTTGCCTCAACAATTGTTGCAGCCCTTTCGCTCGGCGAGCCGCTTGAAAAAGCGCTCTTGTGGGGACCTATCAACTCTATGGCGGTTGTGCAAGAAATTGGCGCGCAAAAAGGATTGCTTACGCGAGCAGAGCTTGAATACTACCTCGCACATGCCCCAGCGAGCTACACTGTTAGCGACCTGTAGGAAACTTAGGTACCGCTCGCTTGGGCAGAAGCTGAATTCGCATTTGTCCTATTGCCTGGTGTGGGGACATTAAGCTTGCTGTAGTCAAAGGGATCGGCTGGTGCTGGTGTAACGGCTGTACGTACGATAAGCCAGGTACCGAGCGCGCCCAGGACCATCACGATAAGCATCGCCATGTATAGGTTAATCGTTCTGGTTTTCATACCTAGAGTGTATACCTAACTACACTACGAGCCACTTCCGCTATGTGGGCAGCAGATAACCCATAGTGTTCAAGTAGTTCTTCGGGAGTACCGCTCTGACCAAACACATCCTGAATACCCAGCCTTGTAATAGGTACAGGATAGTGTTCCGATAAACATTCAGCGACAGCACTTCCGAAGCCTCCTGCTACTTGGTGTTCTTCGATGGTAATGACCCTACCTGTGCGCTTTGCCGCGGCAATAACTGAATCCGCATCAAGCGGCTTAATAGTCGCTACGTGAAGCACGATAGACCCGATACCGTCAGCGTCAAGCGCACGCGCAGCGTGGAGAGCGGTTGAGCTCATTGAACCCGTTGAAAGAAGAGCTATCCTCAGCGGGGTACCTCCTTGCGACTCTCCGCTTTGCCAAAGCACCTGGGCCGTTCCTATCTCAAAGGGCGTGTCGGACGTCGTGATGGTCGGCACGGGCGAAGGCCCGCTCGAGGTCACGACGAGGAGACCGTAGCCGCGGAAAGACGGAACTTGAATGTTCGCCGTGAGGCCACCCACGGCGACCGTCGCCGTCACCGGAGCTGCGGCCTGCGCGGTGTCCGAATACCA
>CAXUAR010000009.1:4392-4812 GCA_964249155.1 uncultured bacterium
TCCGAAGCGTATGTACGTGGGGTCTTTTGTCTTTGCTGCGGCGACCACGGCTTTATGTGCTTCTACGGCGTCTATGGGATTTATAACTACCATGCGCGGCAGCATACGCATGAGTCCAATATCTTCGAGCATCTGGTGGGTAGCGCCATCAGGGCCCACCGATACGCCGGCATGCATGCCGGCGATTTTTACCGGTACATTATTGAGTGCGATTGTCGTGCGTATCTGCTCGTAGTTGCGACCGGGAGAAAAAGCTGCGTAGCTCGCTATGAACGGCACCTTCCCTGCCATAGCAAACCCACTAGCGAGCGCCGCCATGTTTTGTTCCGCGATACCTACTTCTACGAAACGATCCGGGAATTCATTTTCAAACCACTCAGCACGGGTATAGCGCCTTTTATTTTCCGCTATCAGCCACAA
>CAXUAR010000009.1:4822-16139 GCA_964249155.1 uncultured bacterium
GACGACATTCGAATCTTCCTTTCCGGCTTGCGCGGTGCCAGTACCGAAGCCATCACGTGTAGGCTTTTTTTCTCCATTCTTATCGAAGACGTTCGAAGCGAGTTTTGCTGCAGGAGTAATCATTACCTACTAGTATCGCACAGGACACTATAGATTATGTGGACTTACTCACCCTAATGGTAAGGGCAACTCCGAGGGCTTTTGATAATTTCTCTATAAATTCAATCGTCGGATTGCCACGTCTAGATTCAAATCGTGATAATGCTGATTGCGTCCTGTCCATCATTTTGGCAAGTTCTGCTTGTGAAAGACCGTCTTTGTTGCGTGCATCAATGAGTGCGCTATATAACTGGTATTCCATTCAAACGCATCGTAAGCCTTGCGAAACTCGGGATTCCTCATCGCCTCTTCGTGGAGTTGGCGACATGGCCGAAAGGTGACCACTTCTCCATCAATAATTCCCGTAGGATATTCTTAGGACTCTTTTGGATATATTCAATCATAGCATATATGCTATGTCACGGGACTGATTTCCATAGCTTTTGCACTCGCCGTGCATATACCACCCCCTGCGTTATAGTGAAATATTGAGAGTAAATCCTTTGTATTTCATACTTCGTAGATTAGGTATGGGAAAACTATGGGCAGGATACGGGATAATTCATGTCATAGCTTCCTACCGTTTCCGTACGAGTATTCCCTAAAGAGTCTATACACCAATAATTGCCGCCCGAAAGCTGTGCCGTAAGCGCATAGGTTGACCCGCCAGGGCCGATCATGAACCAACCCTTATTGCTCGTTGCGAATAACGTATTCGTCCCTATCCGTGCATTATTATCGCACGTCCAGAAACTTACGAAAGATGAACACATGCTTGAGTCCAGGTTAGACCCTTTATTCAAGTTCATTTCAGAGACGGGCGACCCATAGGTTCCATTTGTGCTGTAGTACGCTTCTGCTGAATTACGAATTTGACCCAATTGCGCCTTAATAAATGAATCTGAACTTTTTAAGCGCGCACCATTAAGCGACGCGAGTACGACTGCGGTAAGCACACCGATAATAGCGATGACCACCAGAAGCTCCATGAGGGTGAAACCACGATTATAAGTAGTATTCATAAGGAAACGATACTATACCACTGTTATGCATATTCATGGGGCACGCGACCGGAAGCCGTGCGAAGTTCCTTTAGGAACTTCGCAGCCTCTTCCTTGGTCGGAGTCTTGCCGTGCCAATGATAATCGCCTTCAATATCGAGCACGCCCTTCCCTGCAATCGTATGCGCGATGATGACGGTGGGTTTCTCGAAAATTGCCTTCGCTTCATCCACTGCTTCGATGAACTGGCGGATATTGTGACCGTCTACTTCAAGCACATGCCAGCCGAAGGCTTCGTACTTTCCACGCAAATCTCCAAGCGGCATGACATTTTCCGTCATGCCATCTATTTGGATGTTGTTGCGATCAATAATAGCGGTAATATTTGAAAGCTTATATTTTGCTGCGAACATTGCTGCTTCCCAGACATTTCCTTCGTCTTGCTCGCCATCGCCCATGCATACATAGACGCGGCTCCGCGACGACGTGTCGGCACCATAAAGATGCGTGTCCATACGAAATGCATATGCTAGACCCGCGGCCTGCGAAAGCCCTTCGCCAAGCGGCCCTGACGTCGTCTCAAGCCCAGGAAGCTTTTCTCGCTCAGGATGTCCTTGAAGCCTTGAGCCAAACGTGCGCAGCGTCTGGCACTCTTCTATGGGAAAATATCCAGCATGCGCCATAGCTGCATAGCGCACAGGGACGATGTGTCCATTTGAAAGAATTAGTCGGTCGCGCTCCTCCCAATCAGGATTTTTAGGATCGTGCTTGAGTATATGAAAATACAACGCAGCAAAGATATCTGCCATATCAAGCGGGCCTGCGGTGTGGCCGCTTCCAGCAGCCACAAGCATTGAAAGAATGGTCTCGCGAATAGCTTCCGCTTTTTTCTCAAGAAAAAGTATGTCGTCGTCGATCAGAGCCATTACAAAAAGGATAGCACAGCCTCTTATGTATACACCCCGTAGCGCACGCTTAGCTCAGTAAATGCATGGAATGCTTCAGCAAGATTGGATGCCTTCCAGAGTGCAGAACCCACAATAAGCCGCGAAACGCCAGCTGATAAAAGATCTGGGGCGGTTGTAAGCGAGACTCCCCCATCTACTTGTATAGGCGTGGAAGGGTACTTTCGCCTGAGGTACGCTATTTTTTGCAGCACGGCGCGATCAAAAGGCTGTCCTTGCTTGCCAATAGACGCAATACCCATAAGCTGTACGTAGTCACAACGATCAAGAAACGGTTCGATGAGTGAGATATCTGTTGCAATACTTATGGCGAGCCCGAACGCCAAGAGATCAGGCGCAAAGCCTTTATCATGGCCATAATTCACTTGGAAGTCTTGAATAAGTCTTGGGAGGTTGTGCACAGTCTCAGCATGAACGGTTATGCGATTAGCGCCGGCGTGCACCCACCGTGCTATCTCCGTTTCTGGTTGTTCAACCATGAGGTCCATCTCGCACGTAAGAGTCCCGAGGTACGAAAACATTTCGCTATCGAGCTCATTCATAGGCTCTCTTCCAGCATCATGCCCTGCGTACGGCCATGATGCTGGTCGTACAAACCACCCATCGACGATATCTATCTGCACTTCAGACGCAATTCCTTGCAGTCTCAATAGCTTCTCATCAAGATCTTTTCGCGAGACCGGAAGGATGGCAGGAATAATGACGCTCATATATCTAAAGTATACGGCATACCCACTGAAGCACTCGTACTCACATTGCACCAGCTCCCTTAGGAAGCTTGGCGCGAGCGATGCAAGGTCAGAAGTTACCAGTGACGAAGAGATGGGAGGATAGTACGTATCAGCGTCCCTTCTATACCTGCTTGGGCATACGTAGGAGCACCATGCGCTGTAAAGTTTAACTCTTCCTCAAAAGAAACGTTTGTCATTCAAAGAAGTATACCGCAGGTTTCTAGCACGCAAGAAGATCGAGTAGTGCTTAGTGGTCGGCAAAGAGATACGGACTGAAGCCGTACGTCGCGCACCATGACCCGCCGCCCACATAATGGATAGGCCAGTTGCGCAGCGCACAACGCTGGGAGTTCGACTGATTCTCAAACTGCCCTACCAAGTCGTAGCTCGAACCATCAGCGGGACTTCCGTAGGCGTAGGTATAATAACCAGTATTCCATGGGCCATCGCAACTCGTATTTACAGGGTCCACCGGAAGGGACGGCAGATAGGATTGGAGCGATGTCTGAAGTAATGACCAGCTTGAATTGCAGCTAACCGCCCACGGCCAGATAATGGGGTAATGTCCGTTTGAATCATAATAAAGTTCAAGCGCAAGATGGATCTGCTGGAGATCACTCACGCGCACTGCATCACGCCCTTTTAGGCGCGCACTGTTGAGCGAAGCGAGCACCACACTTGAGAGAATACCGATGATGGCGATGACTACTAAGAGCTCGATGAGGGTGAATCCGCGATACTTCATAGTTATCGATGTGGCGCAGTTTCTGCGGTGGATCCTGGCACCGGAAGAATCTTTCCCGGCTTAGTGTGATGAAACGCACTCGCAAAGAGAAAAACTGTTGCTAGAAGTCCAAGAATAGCAAATCCGAGCAGGATTTTCTGAGCCTGCTGCACCGTTCGTGCAATGCCGCTCAAGAGAACCATTCTAATAAGAAATGACTCTCTGCTGGGTATGGACTCAGCGCGATACGGATTCTCCTCATCAAACGACACTTTGGCCATATGCATCAAGACTACCATTCCCTATCTGCGCGAGCGAGCGCGCATGGGGAAAAGCTAGCGGGGAATGCTAAAACTTCTCGAGTCTGCGAACGTGTCGCTGATCGCCCGTAAAGTCAGTGTTGAGAAACTCCTCAGCCGCTTCGCTTGCTTCTGTTATTGATACAAAGCGCGCACCAATAGATAGAATATTGGCATTATTGTGACGACGCGGAAGACACACCGCGTCGAGACCGTTCTCTGAGTGTCCGCCCTCTCGGTCGAGCGTCTCGGTTACGCGCATTGGTCCATAGAAGACTGCAGCGCGAACTCCAGGGATACGGTTCGCCGCCATGGCCTCGCCCTGGCCGCTCCCGCCACAGATAATTCCGAACGCACCGGTATCTGCCGCGACCTTGTGGGCCATGGGTGTTACGAAGTCTGGATAATCGTCGTCAGGAGTAAGTTCGTACGCGCCGCAGTCTTCTACGACATGCCCCAAAAGTGGCAAATGTTCAAGCAACGCGCTCTTGAGGCGGAATCCTGCATGATCGCACGAGAGGTATATCTTCATACTATCTAAAATATGCTGTAACAATATTCTATCATGTGCCAAGAGAAAGACTTCGAGCGAGTTTGGGTCGTTGCCACTAGAAGAATCGCGAGATAACGAATACCCCGAAGGTAAGGGTCGTGATGAAGAAGCTCACGGGATACGGGAGATAAAACGCGAGGAAAAGGCCTATCCACGTCGCGAGAAGCGCGATGACAATAGAGATAGCAATGCCCTGTCCCGGCCTTCTTGCTATCCTGGACGCGACGGCTGCAGGAGTCACCATAAGCGCAAAAATAAGTAGCACCCCGACCACCTGGACGGCGATGGCCGACGTCGCGCCCACAAGCATCATGAAAACGAGGCCAAGCGTATAGACAGGCACACCCTTGGCTTCGGCCACATCTTGATCGAGCGACATGAAGAGAAGCGGGCGATAGATACCCACCATGATCGCCATAATGATACCTGCCGCTATTGCCGTGGTATACACATCGCCCATGCTAATGCCGAGTATCTCGCCGAAGAGTATCGAGTAGGCTTCGGCTGCATAGCCCGAGTAGAGGCTTATGAAAAGCACGCCAAGACCGAGCATGAACGCGAGTACGGTGCCTATCTGCACGTCGCGCTCGGACGCGCGACTGCCGAGCGTCGCGATAAGGAGACCGCCGCCGATAGTAAATGCGAGGAGACCGTAGATTGGCGTAAGCCCGATGAGCACGGCACCAGCGGCTCCCGTAAAGCCCACGTGCGAGAGAGCGTGAGCCGCAAAGGATGATTTGCGAAGCACAACGAAATAGCCGACCACGCCTGCTACGATCGCGACGATAGTGCCTGCTTCAAATGCATGGAGCATAAAATCGTACTGCAGCATCCTGCTAAGGTCGCGCACGATATTCCAGCTAAAGGAAGAATTATGCATGATGGGTATCGTGGTCGTGGTCATGCACGCCGGACTCCTCTATGCCGATGATGGCAATCCTTTCCTTGGAATCACGCAGAACTTCGATCCCAATTCCATAGAGTTTCGACAGACTCTCAGACGTAAGTACGTCCTGCGGCGCGCCGAGCGTCATCGTACCATTTGCAATGTAGAGCACACGATCGGTCACGGGGAGGAGCGGATTGATGTTGTGCGCGATAAGAAGCACCGTGACCCCTTTCTCGCGCACGATCGACTGGATGAGATGAATGAGGTTCGACTCGCGACGTATATCGAGATTCGCAAGCGGCTCATCGAGCAGGAGAATATCTGGATTTGAGACGAGCGCCTGCGCAAGGAATACCCGTTGCAACTCACCGCCTGACATTTTGCCGAGTGGCTTATGGGCAAGATCTACAGCTTCAACGAGCCGGAGGACTTCGTCGACCTGCGCATTGCCGCTCTCTTTCCCTGGCATTGGTACCCTACCGATGCCCCATCTCGTTCCTATATAACCGAGCTTCACGAATTCTCGGGCTTCGATAGCAGTATCGCGATCTATTTCGTGGCGTTGAGGCACGTACCCTATGCGATGATCGCCCCGCCTCGGAGCACTCCCGAGCACAAAAAGAGAACCTTCTATAGATGGAATCAGTCCAAGCAGCATTCTAAATAGCGTCGTCTTCCCCGATCCATTGGGACCAAGTACCGTCACGAACTCTCCTTTCTGTATGGCAAAATCTGCATCACGCCAGACGCATGAGCCTTTGTATCCTCCCGACAGCGCGTGTGCGGCAATGACTGGCTGTTCGCTCATTGTCGTAACCATAGCATGAAAGGAAACCGCCCGTCGCATGCGCCGGGCGGTTTCCTTTCATGGCACTAGGGAGATTTTCCTGCAAGCGCGTTCTCGAGGTTCGCTACCTCCGTATTCATCCAATCCTGGAAAGATGCTCCCTGCGGGGACACGGTCTCGGTAATGCCGACAATCGGGATCTTCTGCGCCTGGGCAATCTTCTTTAAATTCTCTGTAAGCGGCGTGACCGTCTGTTCATTGTAGACAAGCACCTTCACCTGGCCGCTCTTGAGCTGGTCCTGGAATAGGGCGACGCTTGCTGCAGGCGGATCTTGCCCCTCTGCGACCGCCTCCATGAATTCATCTGGCGAGACCAGGGTAAGACCAGCAGCCTGGGCGAGATATACGAAGATGTCCTCGGTCGCAGCTACCTTTGCGTCTGGATACTTCTGTTGAATATCCTTAATAGCTCCCTGATATCCCGCGAGCTTTTGCGTAAGAGCTTGGTAGTTCTTCTGGTAGTCGCTCGCATGCGCAGGGTCAAGAGCCGCCATATCGAAAGCCATCTGCTTAGCGGCTGCGTTCACGTAGTCCGGGTTGTACCAGATATGCGGATTCTGGCCATCCTTCTTGCCAACAAGATCTCCAATATGGAGCACCGTACGTGCCGGGTTCGGGTTACCATCGACGAGTTTGTCTCCCCAGGTATCGTAGCCGACACCATTCAGCACCACGTAGTTGGCGGCCGCAAACGTCCGAGCGTCATCGGTCGTACTCTCGTAGTCATGCGGATCGGCGTTCGGGTCGGTCACAATTGCTGCAACATGGGCGTCGTCCCCGCCTATCTGGGACGCAATGCTACCCCAGAAATTCTCTCCTGCGACTACCTGAAGCTTTCCTTCACTTGTCGGAGTAGCGGGAGTCGAGTGCTGGAGCGCGATTGCGCCAGCCGCAATGACTACAACCACGACTACGACTATCCTCCCTATCCACCTATAGTTCCTCTCCATACTGCGTTATGTGATTATGAATAGCGTCATAAAATGGTAGTACTAATGCAATATTATTGCAAATAGATATCCATTTTCGACGTCTGGGGCCTGCGTGAACTGCATATGAATAGATGCAATATTATTGCATCTATTGTGATAGTACTATATACTCTCGCCATGGTACTAGGATTTCTCGGCAAAGGTGGGAGCGGCAAATCTTCCGTAAGCACGCAGATGGCGCTGTGGCTCAAGAAGCATGGCAGTTCCGTGCTTGCCATCGATGCCGACCACAACATGGATTTGAGCTTCAATCTCACGAATGGCGAGATTCCCGAAGGCATGCAATACCTCGGCACATCCCTGAACGAGCTTCAGGCAATGGTCGATCTTACGCCTGATGAGAAATACAGCGAAGCATTCTTGCGCAGTTCCGATACCCGCTTCTCCTTCAATAAAGATCGTATCGATACCTTTACTGAAAAATACTCTTATCCTGTTTCCGGGATACGCCTCATGACCGCTGGTCCGCAGACGGACCAGGTGCTCTATGGTGAATCCTGCAGCCACATCCTCACGACTCCTCTCAAGATTTACCTGCCGCTCCTTGAACTTGCAGAAGGCGAAGACGTTATTGTCGATGAGAAGGCAGGCGCGGACGGCGTGACGACCGGTATTGTGACGGGCATTGACGCGGCCGTTATCGTCTGCGAGCCTGCGGTCCATAGCGTGAAGACCGCGAAACAGATTGCCGAGCTTCTTGATTTCTACGAGACTCCCTACGTTATAGCGGCAAATAAAATCATGTCTGCGACCGATAAGGAATTCATCGAGGAACAGCTCGGGAAGCCTGCGGATGCGTATTTCGGACAGAGCGACGATATTCGGCGGAATCCTGGCATGCTCCTCGCTGAGAGTTGGGCTGATGAGCTCACAGTACTGTATGAGAAAGCTACAGGACTTAACCGTAACGATCGTCTCGAACGTACAACGAAGAAATTCGAGCGCAATGCTTCGTATAGCTTGGTGAACTAAGGCGTTCTTGTCATCCTAGAGTTTGCCCGGTTAATTAATGGGGGTAAGCTGTCGGATGACTGGAAACAGTCATCAAAAAGCACCTTTACACCGAAAGGACTCATCATGTGCGAAGTCTGTGATTTTTACGAGAAGCTCTCCCCTGCCCACAAAAGCGCTCCGGCGCTTAGCGGCAGCGGCAAGCGTACTGTTCACGGCTACTACGACTCGGGCGATGCAATCGCGCTTGCGCGACAGTATCCTCGGACCGGCCAGGCGACCATCGAAAAAATCGCCAGCCTCATCAACTCCCCGCGGCTTCTGGAAGTCGCAGGTCTCGTGGAGCTGGTCGAGCGCTACCTCGAAGGCTCATTCTCGGCAATCAAAGGCGTAGCCCTCAAAATTGTGAGCAATCCGCTCTCGATCCTCTTCTGGTCGCCGCGTGACAACGCGGTACACAGGGTGAAAACTCGCGAATCCGAGCTGCTACATGGTGCGATGGAGAAGATGGCGTTGCGTCGTGGAAGCCTCGACAAAATCAACGCCTTCCTGGGACAAACCCACGGCCTCGTGCTCACCTACGGTTGCAGCTGCTGCGGGCTCGCAGTGGCGAAGGACGACCTGCCAGCCCTCTACGCCTCGGATTATTACCGGGATCGCGAGGGTTTCGGTCGCCTCTTCGACTCGGACGTTCTGACCGCATCGGACACCCTGTTCGAGGGCGTTTCGGTCGCCGAGGTGCCGCAGAAGATCCTCGACGCCTCGGCCGATTTTGGCCAAGCGGAAGTACGGAGCTATCTGCGGTTCGCAAAGGCCGCGCACGCTGTACTCGAAGAGAATCCGGTTACACCAGACCTCACCGATGCATTCCGGGAAGTTCAGCACTTTCTGATTGGCAACGCGCCGACGAAGATTGCCGCTGAGTAGGGGCACCGCGCAGCGGTGCCCCACAAACCCCCGCTAGCATATGCTAGCGGGGGTTTTATTTATTGCAAACAGATTGCATATAGTATACGATTGCTGCATGTTTGCAAAAGATACGCGCATTGACTATGTAAGCCTACTACACACGGCAGGATTGCGTGCGACTCCCGGCCGCATACAGCTTCTTGCGCTTCTTCAGAAAGAGCCAAACCCCCTTACCGTCTACGAAATAGAAAAGAAGCTCAACTACTCCATGAATCAAGTCACGGTATATCGAGCTCTCGATACATTCCATACAGCCAAGATCGTGAGGCGCGTTAATCTCGAACACGATCATGCGCATTTTGAGCTAGCGATTGGAAGAGAGCATCATCATCACGCTGTGTGTCGGAAATGCGGACATATAGAGAATTTAGAAGTTCCGCACGCTTCAAAGCCTGAGCGGGAGGCTTTGAAGCGTGCGAAGACATTCAGCGTCGTAGATAGTTATTCACTGGAGTTCTTCGGCGTGTGCAAAAAATGCCTCTAAAACTACGCATAGCCCTGAACGTATCTCCTTCTATTCTTAGTTTTAAGAATACCTTACCCAGCCGCAGTATATGAGACGCAAAAGCTATTACGCGTTCCCCGCCTTTATGGCGTGCTCCACAAGCGTATGGGTGTACCCTGCTTCGTTGTCGTACCAGGCGAGGACTTTTACGAGCGTACCGTCGACCACACGCGTCATACCGAGGTCTGCGATAGAGGCAAAGCGCTCTCCGATGATATCGCTTGAGACCAGCTCTTCGTCGGTTGCGCTGAAAATGTCCTGCCAGCGCGGGTCGTTCGCGGCTTTGCGCAGAATGCTGTTCACTTCCTCCGTAGTCGTCGGGCGTTTAGCTATGAACGTGATATCCGCGATAGAGCCTGCCGGTACCGGTACACGCAAGCTAATACCATCGAACTTACCCGCGAGGCTTGGGTAGGCTTTGGTGACGGCGATAGCGGCACCGGTTGACGTGGGTACGATGTTTTGGGCCGCTGCGCGGCCCTCCTTCATATCTTTCTTTGCGGGACCATCCACGATAGACTGGCTCGCGGTGTACGCATGCGTCGTAGAAAGTAGTGCCTTCTCGATACCAATAGTTTCGTCGAGGATGGCGATGACGGGACTTGCCGAGTTCGTGGTGCAAGACGCGTTACTGGTTATAGGGCACGTCGCAAACTTCGATTCATCAAGTCCCATCAAAATTGTCGCGCCGAGCGGCGACTCGTCTTTTACCGGAGCAGAGATGACCACGCGCCGTGCGCCAGCGGTGATATGCGCCTGCGCCTTTTCATAGTCCGTGAAAAATCCGGTCGATTCAATAACTACGTCCACTGCCAAGTCTTTCCAGGGAAGCATGGTAGGATCCTTTTCAGATACAAAAACAATCTCCTTTCCATTGACCAAAAGCGTTCCGTTGCCTCCATCTGCTTCGGCGGCTCGAGACTCAACCGGGAACGGTGCGCGCTTATACACTGTGTCGTACTTGAGCAAATATGCGAGATTCTCCAAAGAACCGAGGTCATTCACGGCAACGATCTCGATCTCCGGACGATCATACGACTGACGCACAAAGGCGCGGCCGATGCGGCCAAATCCATTAATAGCGACGCGAATAGGTTTCATAGGAAGACAATTTAGGCTATAGGAGAATTTTAGCACGCACATGAATACCATGTGGCAAAAACGTAAAAATTGACAAAAAGATTATTACGGGGATCAAGCTGCTTGAATGGCACCGAATCCTTTGATTTCCAGATTCTCAACACGTTTCTTCATCGTATCTGCGTTAAACAATAGTGATCCGACATCAGATCGTGTTGCGTCGACCTTATGGTCCAGTACCCTGAGTCCGCTTTCAATTCCGTCGAGGCGCAGTTCGGTAGTATCAAACTTTTCATCTACGGAATCAAACCGTTTGTCTATTCCTCTAAATTCCTGTGCCACCATTCCTGCAAGTTCATCAATGCGGCAATCAGCGTGAGCAAAACCAGCTTCCATACGTGTATCGGCTTTTGCAAAACCAGCTTCCATACGTGTATCGGCTTTTGCAAAACCAGTATCCATACGCCCGTCTGCTCTGCTAAAACCAGCGTCCATGCGAGCATCTGAGTTTTTAAAACGAGCGTCTACCTTTTTGAAGCCTTCATCCATGCGTGCGTCTGAAGCCTCAAAACGAGCATCTACATTCTTAAGTCCTTCATCCATACGTTTGAAACCGTCTTTCATTTCTGTACTGAAATTCTCCATTTTTGTTACTAACCCTCCCACGATCTTTGTTAGTTCTTGTGTACTCATATACAACCAGTATATCAAG
>CAXUAR010000010.1:0-10286 GCA_964249155.1 uncultured bacterium
CACCGGAGCTACCGCTTCTCGCAATTTCACCACGGCCGACAGCTACGGCATGACCCTTTCAAAGGTAGGCTACAATCCCGGCACCTGCCCCGTGGTCGCTGCAAGCGTGCCTGCGCCTTGCACAGGATCATCTGCTGTCATCACTGCCGCTGGTCCTGCTCGTATCCAGTCTGGACAAACTACAACCATCACGTATACCGCAACAGGCGTGAATACGTCCTGCACCATCACCGGTCCTGGCGCTCCGCCTCTTCTGCCCGCAACCTCTTGCAGCATTCCGGGCGGAGGTGGCTCATTTGTTACTCCAGTACTTAGCACTCAGACTACCTACACTATTACGTGCGACGGCATCAGCTATCCTTCGGCTATCGTGAACGTAGTGCCGAAGTTTCAGGAGTTTTAGGGTTAGTAACGCCCGGGGGCCCAGCGTATTCTCGGCATTCGCCGTCTGCCCCAAGGTTTGCGCCGCGGGGAGCCTCGTGGTATCTTCATAGGAATGACTGAAACAGAAATAAAGGGCGCTGGCGTGGACCGTCTCTTTGAGACGGGCGCTCATTTCGCCCAGGTAAAGAGCCGTCGCCATCCGTCGATGAAGAAGTTTGTACTCGGCACAACCTCCAAAGTTGAAATTTTTGACCTTGCAAAAACCGACGAGCAGATCGCTCGTGCAAAGGCTGCGATGACCGCGCTCGCGCGCGATGGAAAGGTTGTGCTTTTCGTAGGAGGGAAGCGTGAAGTGTCTGACGAAGTACGGGCTGCTGCGGTGCGTATCGGACAGCCACATGTCTCTGGCCGCTGGCTTGGAGGTACTATTTCGAACTTCACGGAGATCAAGAAGCGCATCGACCGCCTGGCAGACTTGACCTCTAAGCGCGAAAGCGGCGAGCTCGCAAAACTCTACACCAAGCTCGAGCGCATCTTCATCGATCGCGAGATCGAACGTCTCGAGACTCGTCTCGGCGGCATCACGAATCTTGCTAAGCGCCCTGACGCCATGGTCATCGTCGATACGAAGGCTGAAGCGCACGCAACCAAAGAAGCGCGCGATGCGGGCATTCCTGTTATCGGCATCATGAGCTCTGACTGCGACCTCAAGGACGCAGCGTACCCAATTGTTACCAACGACTCTTCACGCAAGACGGTTGAGCTCGTTCTCGCCGAACTCACTTCATCTTTCAGTGCTGGACGCGCTGCTTAGTAACAGTGTGCTAGAAGTGTAGATAATTGCCTCTAGCTGCAGGGGTTGCTCCCGAGAACACGCCGCTACGCCAACTCGCAGCGGGCAACCCCGAGAGCAGCAATTATCTACATTTCGTACGCACTTTAATAAACAAACTTTATAGACTATGGAAATCGGAATGGACACTCTTAAGACGCTCCGCGATAAGACCGGCGTTTCAATAATGCAGTGCAAGAAGGCTCTCGAAGAGGCTGACGGCGACATGGACAAGGCAGAGGTTATCCTCCGCAAGCGTTCTGGCGCTGCTGCCGACAAGAAATCAGACCGCGAGCTCGCAGCGGGTGCAATCGGCACGTACGTTCACAGCGCAGAAATCGGCGCCATGGTGCTCCTTTCGTGCGAGACTGACTTCGTGTCACGCAACGAAGAATTCGCTGCGCTCGCACGTGAAATCGCCATGCACGTGGCTGCCGCGAATCCTACCTACCTCAACGAAGAAGACATTGCTCCTGAAGCTGTCACAGCTGCTAAGGCCGTGTTTAATGAAGAAGTGAAGGATAAGCCAGCGGAGATGCAGGAGAAGATCCTCGAGGGCAAAATGGCGAGCTACTTCAAAGACCAGATTCTTATGAATCAGCCGTACATCAAGGACGAAAGCAAGACCATTCGCGACCTCATAACTTCCGCTACCCAGAAGTTCGGTGAGCGGGTAGAAATCAGCCGCTTCGTACGCTTTTCAGCGCGCGGATAAGTATTCTCCCGTATGGCATACCTCATTGCCATCGCCGTACTTGTCCTACTCCTAGGAGGCTTCTTAGTCTTTGTGGGATTTGAGGAGCGCAGCGGACGACGTTTCCTTGCTGGGCGACGATAC
Organism: uncultured bacterium; assembly: GCA_964249155.1. Taxonomy (GTDB): domain Bacteria; phylum Patescibacteriota; class Minisyncoccia; order Phycocordibacterales; family Phycocordibacteraceae; genus C7867-001. Next base: position 2,055 of record CAXUAR010000010.1, read on the forward strand.
AAGCTCGACTCGCGCGTAGAGCGCACGGCATTCATTCTTCGTCATGTGGACTGGGGAGCGTTCAGCGCGGACGTCGCGCGATCTTCGATCGAGCGAACGATCCATGACATCGCGCACGGAAGCTTGATTGCCGTGCGTGCGCTTGAGCGATTCCTGACCCGCGTGGTGCGCACGCTTCGTACGCGCCGGGATGTCCCGCTCCCGCCGCCGAGTGTGTCGAGAACAACAGCGACCGTTACGTACTTGAAGCGCGCCGTGCAGCGCACGCGCCGGAAGTCGATGGATATCGAGTCCAAGAGTTAGTACGACGTATGCGTTGGGAATTTTGGCTCCTGGCGCGCCCTATGCTACAAATAATAAACGCCTCTTTAGCTCAGTTGGTTAGAGCGCTGCCTTTGTAACGCAGAAACTCCGGTTCAAATCCGGAAAGAGGCTCCAAGATGAAAACATCGACTTGTTAAGGGTCGGTGTTTTCATCTTATTTACTTCGTACGCGGCGCGATGCAGTGCTTGAAGTGGCGCCAGAGGAATTGATATACTGCTTAATACTATGAGGTATGCATTCTATGATTCAGCTGAATATCGTACAAAGCAAAGCCAGCATACCAAACGTAATACGGCACGTCCAACCCACACAAAGGAAGGTGGTCTCAGGAGAGGTAGTATACTTGTACCTCGAGTTGAAAGGGTGTGTGAGAACCCCCGTATTGCCAATCTTTATTTACATTTGAACGGTATAAGAATCGTCCTTATTGCAGTGCTTCATATGCAATTGGAATGGGTCTACGAGCCAAAATCTTTCGATATTGGCAATCAAATGTACACACCAGATCTTTACCTGCCAGAGTTTTATCTTTATGTTGAAGTAAAGAACTTTTGGAATGACTATTCCTCGAACCGTGATTCAAAATTCAGAAGGACATTTCCAGAATTGAAAATCGAAGTACTTTTAAAGAAATCCGATTTAGAAATTCAGGATTTATTTTCAGAATTCATTCCATCATGGGAGTACAATAACGGTTCCGTTCCGATCTAGCTACTTCTTCTTCGTAGTTGTAGCTGTCGTAGAGGTGGCAGTCGTCGTTGCGAAGAAATCCTTCGGGAACTCGAGCTTGAAGTCGTCGAGCGTGGTGAAGCCGTAGGTGCGCGTGCCGTTAATAACAAAGGCGGGGAACTTCGGTTCGACTTTCTCAACCGCGATTAAGGTCTTGAGCGCGCCGAGATCTAGGTTGTAGTCAAAGGCATACACGCGAAGCTTTGGATTTGTTTCGTGGAGGTACGAGAGTGCGTACGCAGCGCGGTCGCAATCGGCGCAGGAGCCTGCGGTATTTGAATAGAAATAGAGCGCGACCGTGGGGTCGATGTGGCAGGCGTCAGAAAGACGCCTTGTGAGCAGGTAGTCGCGTATCTGGAGCAGTGTGTACTGTTTTTTGAGCTCTAGCACTTGCTGGTCGCTGCTTCCGAGGCGCGTTTCCGTCACAGAGAGCTTATCTCCTAGATTACTCACTTCCTGGGAGAGCGTGTTGCCTTCGGAAACATCAGCGCACGGCGCTGACTCAAGCAGGGCGAACTGAGTTTCGACCGAAAGCGTGTCGGTTGCAAGGCGCGTCTGCAAATCGTCCAATTGCGCAACACGCTGCTGGTCGAGATAGTTAACGGCATATATGATAGTGCCCGTAATAGCCGCGGTAATGACGAGAGCCCAGAGTGCGTTTCGTGCGTTTGAAGACATGCAGGAAGAGGTATTAAAAATGAGGCTTGATAAGGTGTACGGTATCAGAATCAGCGACTAGCGCCAAGGGCGCTTCTTGCCTAACGTCACATCCTTGAGCGAGCGAATGAGCCAGAACGGTGCGATAAACCTGAAGATGAATATGTAGGCAATGATGCCCGGCAAGAGACGGCCCGGCGTATTCGATACTTTCTTGCCGATGTAGACGAATAGCACCATGCCGATGCCCGTAACGATGCCAAGCAGCAGAAGCACAGAGACCGGTATAAAGAAGATGTCAAAGGATAGTTTTTGACTGAGAATGTAGGAAAGGGGAATGCCGCTGTGAATGACGTACGAACGAATGAGATTCTGAATGGTCGTTACGATCATGACTATGAAAAGCGCGATACCTCCCACGATCGCGAGGAAGCCGAGGGGAAGGACGAGCAAGCCGAGTACGCCGAAACGAGGATTTGCTATAAGCCCACGATAGTCAAAGGCGACATTGCGCAAGAAGCCGGACGTCCAGCGTGTGCGTTGCTTTATAAGGCCGCGCACGGTCGTTGGGACTTTCGTATACACGCGCGCACGCGGAGCGTTCTCTATCCAGTATCCCTCTTTCTGGAGCCTGAGTGCCATTTCCATGTCTTCCGTCTGATGACCAAAGCGGAAGCCGCCAACATTCAGCACGATATCGCGGCGGTAGAGCGAGAAGGGTCCTGGGGTTACGTAAATACCGTTAACTGATGAAAGGATATGTCGAAGCGCGATGCCGAGGACGTACTCCACATTCTGCATTATTTCAAGCGGCTTCTTCGGCTCAAAAACCGACATAGCGACTGTCGCGGCTGCGACTTTTGGATTGTCGAAGCAGGAGATTATTTCTCGAAGCGCGTCGCGCTCTACGAACGAGTCCGCGTCGAGACAGCCCACGAGCTCAGCATCTGTTGCCATCTGTATCCCCGTATTAAGCGCTGAATGTTTACCGCCATTCTCTTGGTGAATGACGGTAACGCGAGGGTTGTTGCTGAAATTCTCATCAAGAATTTCTTTTGTTCCATCGGTCGAGCCATCGTTTACGACCACGACAAAGAGTTTGTTTGTGGGATAGTCGAGTTCGAGCAGCGACTCGATATTGGCTTTGATAGTGGGAGCTTCGTTCCATGCGGGCACGATCATGGCGACCTTTGGCGTGCGCAAGCTCAGAGCACGCGACCTGCGGTTGCGTGCCGGCGTCGAAAGGAAAACTAACAGCACAAAGACCTCGAAATAGAGGCCTATGAATATGAACGGATAGATAATGTAGTTGAAGTTCATGGACTGAGTCTGCGGCGCGTGGGTACGTCCACTATAGCAAAAAAGCCCTTATTTTTCTAGGTTATATGCGGTATAGTAGGGGAACATATGAGCACTGGTCGCCTCCATCCCATGTCAGTTGCTACGCGCGAAATCGCGGATGTTTTTGCTCGAATGGGCTTTGGCATGGCGTACGGGCCCGAACTCGAAGACGATTGGCACAACTTCACCGCACTTAACGTGCTTCCTGACCACCCCGCGCGCGATATGCAGGACACATTCTGGACGAGTGAGAATGAACGACGTGTGCCTCGCACCCACACAACCTCAGTAACAATTCGAGAGCTCGAGAAGATGGCGAAAAATGGAGAGACTGAAAAGCGCATGCTCTGCGTTGGCAAGGTGTTTAGAAACGAGGCCACTGATGCGACGCACGAAGCACAGTTCTATCAGTATGACGGCTTTGCCGTGGGTCCGATTGGTAGTGTGACGCTCGCGCACCTCAAAGGAACCTGGAAGAGATTTTATCGTGAGTATTTTGGCGCTGACACAGAGATACGATTTCGCCCGAGCTTCTTTCCATTTACTGAGCCATCAGTGGAAGTTGATCTTTGGTTCAAAGCGCCAGGCAAAGAAGGACGCTGGCTTGAAATGTTTGGTGCTGGCATGCTTCATTCGAATGTCTTAAGAAATGCAGGGCTTGATCCAGGAAAAATCCAAGGCTTTGCCTTTGGTCCCGGACTCGAACGAGTGCTTATGGTTAAGTATGGTATTCCGGATGTCCGCCTCTTTCATTCTGGCGACATTCGTTTCAATCATGGCTTCGACGTGACTTGGCAGGAACGACAAGAACGAGTAGAAGACACTGCTTCATAGTATGAAAGTCTCTCGAACCTGGCTCCAGAAGTATTTTGCTGAATCGCTTCCATCGAGTGAGGAAATTGCTGATGCGCTCACGTTCCACTCAAGCGAAGTGGAAGAAATAAAAGGAGACATGCTGGATGTGAAAATCCTGCCAGACCGCGCAGGGTACGCGCTCAGCCATCGTGGTGTCGCGCTCGAGACTGCAGCTTCGCTGGGACTCGTCATGAGCAATGACCCGCTGCGCGAAGAATTGCCAGTGTGGCCAACGACCGATCAGCTTACGGTCGACGTCGACGACGCGTATGTGCTTCGGCACCTCGGTGCTATAGTGCGCGGCGTGAAAGTTCGTCCGTCCCCTACATGGCTCAAGGAAGCGCTTGAGTCTGTAGGGCAGCGCTCCATAAATAACATTGTCGACGCGACCAACTACACGATGCTCAATATCGGCCAGCCAATGCATGCGTTTGATGTGGCGAAGATCTCGAAGACTGGTAGCGATGGCGCGAACGGAGAGACGACGCGCATTACAATCCGCCGCGCAGCGGCGGGCGAACAGGTAACCGTTCTCACTGGCGAAACCTATACGCTTACCACCGACATGTTCGTCATCGCAGACGCAACGAGCGACGCGGCGCTCGATATTGCCGGCCTTAAGGGCGGCATGGCCTCAGGCATCACGGAAGCAACCACTGACCTTTTGATATCAGTTGGAACATATGAAGGAACGGCTATCCGCAAGATGTCGCAAGCCCTCAAGCTTTGGACGGATGCATCACTCCGTTACCAAAATAAAATCTCTCCAGAACTCGCCGCATACGGCATGCGCGACATTTTGAAACTCATTACAGACGTTGCGGGTGGGGAAGTCATAGGCGTCATAGATGTATATCCAAATCCTGTCGCTGCACTGCCGCATGTGCCTGCGACGCTCGAGCGACTTAATGCAATCCTTGGTACGAGCTTCTCAGTTGACGATGTAGAGACTGCGCTCGATCGCATCGCACTTCCGCACCAAGTCGAAGGTGAGATGTTCACGGTAACCCCTACCTTCGAACGGACCGATATCAATACAGTTCAGGACATTGCCGAAGAAGTTGGGCGTGTACTCGGCTACGACCACGTACTCGCTGAAGAGCTTCCGGCCATACAAGGCACGCCCGACCAGCGGAAGTTCCGTGGTACGGAGAGGCTAAAGGACGTACTCACCGAACATGGTTTTACGGAAATAAGCACACAGTCGTTCGCCAAAGATGGGGAGATCGTGCTTGAGAACCCGCTCCAGTCGGATCGTCCTGCACTTCGTCCGACGCTCGTAGAAAATATGAAAGACGCGCTCACGCGCGCAGAATTCGTTGCGCCTTTGGTACTCGGCATCGAGCCCGCCCTCAAGCTCTTTGAGCTTGGCTCCGTATTCAAAGCGAACGGTGAGCATGTCGCGCTCACTCTTGGTTATAAGCAGCTCAGCGGTAAACAGTCGGCAAATATCCTTCTTGAAGCGGTACAGGCGCTTACAGATGCCTTCCCAGCGAGCGGTCTTTCCATCGGCCCAGTTATTGACCCGGTTATCTGCGAACTCTCGCTTGAAAACGTGAATCTCGAAGCATTGGGAGAAGGATATGAGCCGATTCAGATATCCCTTAGCGAATACAAACAATTCTCGCTCTATCCGTTCGCACTGCGCGATGTCGCGGTGTGGACGCCTGAAGGCACCGAAGAATCAGAAGTTTCGCTCGCCATCGCCGGCGCAGCAGGAGACTTGCTTGCGCGTATGGACCTTTTTGATCGATTTGGGAAAATAGACGTCGCGACAGGCATCTCCCGCATCTCATACGCCTTTCGCATGGTATTCCAGTCAGACAGCCGTACACTCGCAGACATCGATATTGATCCTGCGATGCAAGCTATCACACAAGCACTCAATAGTAAAAACGGTTGGGACGTTCGCTAAGCTCCTCCAAGTTCCCCCTTCTCAAATTCTTCAAGCTGCTCGTGTGTATAAAGCGCATCGAATCCATCACTAAGACTTGGTGGATAGTGGTATAGTTGTGCATGTCTCCACTCAATAACTTCATCGCGTACCACTCGCTCACGATGCCGATTCTGCGCTTTCGCTACGTCTAGGTCTACATTTACAAAAACGCCAATAACGCGGTCAGCACCCCACTTACGCACGGCACGTATAGTGTCGATACGCTCTTCATGGTCAGCAAATACTGAATCGCGCACGACACTCTTTCCCTTTTGAATTTCCGCACGCAGTCTACGATTTGTTTCTTCCCACACAGCGCCAATGACTGATCGGTCGTCTGAGTCCACCGCAAACATATCCTTATATACAGCATCCCGACTTATGTAAGAAAGTCCATATTTTTCTGCGAGTGGCTTCAAGCGTGTGGTTTTCCCGGAACCCGGAAGACCGATAGCAATAATAACCAGTATCATAAACACACAGTACCATCTTTGACTTATGCCACGGAATAGCGTTATATGTCTACGGGGGTTTTGTACAGAGTAAGGAACAGGGTGATGCATCCACATGCAAATGCACGTGCGATTGTGGTGTTGGGTCGCCACCCCCACACCACCGCGATCGAAAGAAATATGTACCTGGGGAGTGACTGCGAACTAAGTTCGAAGGGGCTCTTGCAAGTATCACACATCGAAGACGAGGTCTTAAGATTTGATCCCGATTTTTTCTGCACGAGCAATGCCATACGGGCAGCGACAGCTATGATGAGAGTCAATGACTGTCGTGCCGTACGAATATCCTCTTCTCTCTACGGAGAATGGCCTCGTGCGGAGGGTATGTTTGGGCTCGACAACTCATTGCCTGTAGTAGACGAATACCTTAAAGGCAGGATCCGTAGATTCGGTCCCGCCAAAAGAAATCGTGTCTATCCAGGCGAAGAATCGTTCGAGGAGACCGTACGTCGAATGACGGAGATTGAAAATTTCATCCTCACGCGGTCTATGGAGATCTATCTGAAAGAAGAACGTGCAGCTCGGTTCTTTATCCTCGGTCATGGTAATAATAGCCGCCTGATCAATGCATGGCTTTTGACCGGAGGAAATATCAGAAAGTTCGTCCGTAGATTCAAGGATGATTATGAGAGTGTTGGGATCGATCCAGCAACCTTCATGCCGGCGCTTTGGTATGGCCAATTCTTTCGGGGCGGATCAGTTGGTTGGAACAGGGACGAAGGAATCAATAGGCACCTGCCACGTGAGTTACGTGACAGCCAGATATAACACAAATCCCCAACGCTTTAGCTAAGGGGATTTTTCATAGGTTAGTGTTAATTGTATCGATCAAACAGATGTACGAGATACGTATTAATTGTGCGTTGGTCTAGGCTATAGAAGTATTGATTGTGGTCATGCAGGTATGTCGCGAGTGCGATGCCCACAAAACGCCAGTGCCAGGGTTCGTACGTGTAATAGGTATTATCTTTCGGATACGAAATGATAAAACCGTATCTATAGGCGTTATTGATGAGCCAGACGTACGTCGTGGTCTTGTCGAAGCTAGTAAAGTTCGCGCCCAGCGTATCGGTGGTTAAGTCTATCGCTGTACCAAGTTGATGCTCTGAGTAGCCTTGGTCGGCTGAAAATGCGTTTGCGGTGCCTGCTCCGTACGTAACCTTATACTGTGCCTTGAGTGACGATTGTTCAGAGAAGGAACGATACGCAGAGACCACAAGTGGGCTGGTGCTCGCCAGGCGTGCATCACTCATCATCGAATCGAGAAAAGGAAGCGCATCGGCTTCGAATTGATAGACACGTTTCTGGTCGTAGGTCTCGGTAGACGCAATAGCAGCGAGTTTCTCGGGAATATAATTCTCATTTAAAAAATAAACTTTTGAATATTTTGCAAGCAGTTGCGGGTCTATGGTGGTGAGTTTTGTAAGCACATCTATGGTACTTGAAAGTTCACCCACCTGATTCTCATAGTTTCCATTCTTCTGTTGTTCGGACGCGAGGGATGCTGAGAGAGCCTGCGCCTGTGTCTGCGCATCGCGCAACGCCTCATTCTGCGCAAGCACTTTTGCTTCGTAGACTCTGGTAGTCGAGGCGAGTTCGATTTGGAAGGTCAAGCGAGCTCGAGTGCTCTTACGATGATCGTACACCGAATACCCTCCCGTAGCCGCGAGTGCGACCATAAGCACTACAAGAGTTACCCGTGCCCATACCGGAAGAAGTGTCATAGATGCACTGTACGCCTTTTGGACTTGTTATAAAAACACCCTGCGCTATGTGCAAAGGGTGTGATGAATACGAATGATTGGACGCACGATCCATCGCGCTCCCTTGGATATCGTGCATACAATGGCAACGACCACAGCAATCCCTATATATAG
>CAXUAR010000010.1:10296-11879 GCA_964249155.1 uncultured bacterium
ATCTATTGTAAGCCATAACGCGCTTTTCGGTCTTGAATTCCAAGATTTCTCTCCCTGTCAGCACATTGACAATGCAGTCTTGAAAATACCGCAAATACAGAAGAAGTCAATGCTACCGGCGCGCTCGTGCGCGGCGAATATGGTATACTAGTTCTAACGATATATGGCCAAGAAAGAAGACGTGACAACCAAAAAGACTAGTAAAAAAAACAACGAATATGACGCTTCAAGCATTACGGTGCTGGAGGGTCTTGACCCTGTGCGCAAGCGCCCGGGCATGTACATTGGTACGACGGGCCCTGACGGACTCCATCATCTTATTTGGGAAATCTTTGATAATTCGCGCGACGAGGCCATGGGTGGGTACGCAGACGATATTGAAATTGCCCTCCTGCCTGACGGCTATGTGCGCGTTGTCGATAACGGCCGCGGTATTCCGGTAGGAATACATCCGAAGACAAAAGTCTCAGCACTTGAGACGATTATGACGACGCTTCATGCCGGCGGAAAGTTCGGCGGGGAAGATTCTGGATACAAAGTGTCCGGTGGCCTTCATGGTGTCGGAGCGTCGGTGGTGAACGCGCTGTCTGAGCACGCAAAAGTAATCGTCCATAAGGAAGGTGCAACACATATGCAAGAGTACAAGATCGGCATCGCGCAGGGAAAAGTGAAGCAGATCGGAAAGACAAATCACACAGGCTCAGTCGTATTCTTTAAGCCAGACGTCTCAATCTTTAAGGATGGTATCAACTGGAGCTGGGACAAGATAGTGGGGCACGTGCGTCAGCAGGCGTACTTGGTGAAGGGAACGCGCATAAGCGTGCTCGATCTTCGCACCGCGCCGGACTCTGCGCGTAAAGACTCGGAAGGAGTTGCATACGTTCGCGAGCTGGGTATCGATGCGCCATCAATGACTTTCTACTTCGAGAACGGTCTTCGTTCCCTTGTTGCTTTTTATAATCAGCGCCAGAAGCCTGTTCACAAAAACATTTTTTACGTAGAAGCAGAAAAGGATGGCGTAATGGTAGAAGTTGCACTTCAATACATCGACGACTTTACGCCGCGCATCATGGCCTTTGCGAACAATACGTATAACTCAGAGCACGGCACCCATATTACCGGCTTCAAGACCGCCCTTACACGCACCGTAAACGCGTACGCGCGTACCGCAAAAGTTATTAAAGAAAGCGAAGAGAACTTTACGGGTGAAGACGTACTTGAGGGTATTACTGCGGTGGTGTCGGTAAAGATGCCGGAAATCCAGTTCGAAGGACAGACCAAGGCAAAGCTCGGCTCAGTTGAGGCGCAGGGCGCTGTGGCGAGTGTGTTTGGCGAGGCATTCTCTATGTTCCTTGAAGAGAATCCGGACGATGCGAAAGCAATTATCGGAAAGGTATTGCTTGCACTCAAGGCTCGCAAGGCGGCTAAAGCCGCCAAAGACTCCGTGCTTCGCAAGGGCGCACTCGAAGGTATGACGCTCCCCGGCAAGCTCGCTGACTGCCAGAGCAAAGACGCGAGCGAAAGCGAGCTCTTTGTTGTGGAGGGTGATTCAGCAGGTGGCTCAAGCAAAATGGGTCGTGATC
>CAXUAR010000010.1:11889-15908 GCA_964249155.1 uncultured bacterium
ATTTTGAACATCGAGCGCGCGCGACTCGATAAGATGCTCGCAAGCGAACAAATCAAGAACTTGGTAGTTGCGCTCGGCACGGCCATTGGCGACGTCTTCAACATCGACAAGCTCCGCTACCACAAGATCATCATCGCGACCGACGCTGACGTTGACGGTGCACACATTCGTACGCTTTTGCTCACTCTTTTCTATAGGCACTTCCGCGCAGTCATTGATGGCGGCTTTATCTATATCGCTCAGCCGCCGCTCTACAAGATCAAGCGTGGGAAAGAAGTGTACTATGCCTACACGGACGAAGAAAAGTTTGCGATTCTCGGCCCGGATGCTGATTCACTACAGGAAGCTGATAGCGAATCCGGTGAAGAAGGCGCTGAAGAGGAAGTTGAAGGCGAAGAAGGTGCTGAGAACGAGGTAGTTACTAAGAAGGTCGGGAAGGTGTCCATTCAGCGATACAAGGGTCTCGGCGAAATGAATCCAGAGGAGCTCTGGGAGACGACCATGGACCCGAAGCGTCGTTTGCTCAAGCGCATTACGGTGGAAGACGCTGTAGACGCTGATCGCATCTTCGACATTCTTATGGGCACAGACGTGCCAAGTCGCAAATCATTCATTCAGAGCAACGCGAAGCTTGCGAATTTGGATGTATAGGCGAAAGAGGATGACAGAAGAGGAAGAAAGAATTTACATAGAGTCACAGAAATTCATTCGACACAATGCTTGACTTTTAATTTCTACGTTTTCCCCTTCGAGTTGATGCTGATGATATTAGAATTCTGTGTAAGGGATATAGTGGAGGGAATGCACACTTGTTTCAGAAGGCTGCAAATAAAGGTGTAAATATGGTCTATGACTACGCCTTACACAATAAATTGTATACTGGACGGAACCTTTGCGTATGGTAACGCCACCAAAATCTTAGCAGATCTCTTACAAGAAGGCGTCGTGTGGAGATATGGTATCTCTACCAAGACCCAGTAAAGGCTTGGAACTTTTACTGGGATCGAGAACTCAAAGAGGCACGCCGTGTAACCAAAGAAATATTTATCTGCGGTTTCAAGGGTTCACGAGATAACGTTATCTTGGTGAAAAATGAGTTTGGGAATTACTGAACGGTCACAGAGCCAGATGCGCTGTTATTGTTTTCGTTTGACTCAAGTACGGAGTTCGTTGGATCAAGCGTAATAGTGATTACGCGATTGTTTCCCTGAAGACCGCGGTCGAAGCCGAGCGTATAGTCGATCTGATCGCCAGGAGTAAGAGACTGCTGGACTGGAGAGGTAAAGCTGAAGGTTGGCGATGTAGGAACGTCAGCGCGGAAGCTCCACGAGCCGGTTACGTTGGTGCCAGGATTTGTGACCGTAAATTTAACCGCACCCGTCTTTCCATAGGGAATCGATGTTGAAGGGATGAACGAGTCGGTCGTTCCGTTATCAAGGTATCCTACAGCCGTAACCGTAACCGCAAGGTCAGCAAGACCGTATGGTGCAGGGCGTGTAGTCGTGGTAGTGGTGACCACGGTGTGCGTCGCTCCGCTTGTGCTTGTTGTTCCTGATTGTGTTGTCTTTACGGGAGTCGTTGTCGCAGCAGGGAGGATGAGTGTAGTAGATGCAGTCGAAGTCGCTTCGTCGTTTTCGATAGGAAGGGTCGTCGACGCGAGGCTCACGACCTGGAGCGCAGGATCCTGGTGCGCTGGGCGGAATACCTGCGAAAGGGACACGGCAGCCGTACCTACGCGCGACATAGCGATAGGGATGTAGCGCGCGCTGTAGATTGCCAGACCAATGCCGATAATAATAAGTGCGATAAAACCAACCACGGCGAGCGTATTAATAGCTGCGCGGCGTGACGGGTTCTGATTGACGGTCGTGGTTGTGATTTCCATATAAACTATATTTAGCATAGGTATCTGAGTATGTCAAGTGCCGCACGGTGGATCCCCACCCTATTCTCGGAGGCTCCGGGTAGGACTTGACAAGCATCTAATATAATGTAAAGCTGTGTAAGCAGTATATGAACACGAATTCAAAGACAGTAAAGAGCGCCGCAACACTCGTGAAAGCGAGCCATAAGGCATTTTCCCGGAAGTGGGCCTTCTTGGGCGTGTTCATATTGGTATTCTTCCTCACGACGGGTATCGCTGCAGCGCTCGATGTTCTTCCGGATGTATCAACGGCTGCTGTCGTGTACAGCGACACGACGAAGCTTTCGGTCGGACCGCTTGTGACGGCGCCTGTCGCAGCTCCCGAGCTTCCCGTGAAGATCGAGATTCCTGCTATCAAGCTTTCGGTGTCAGTCTCAAACCCTGACACGACTGACGTTGAGCTTTTGGACAACGCGCTCCTTAAAGGTGCCGTCCGTTACCCAACGTCTGCAAAGCTTGGCGAGCAGGGAAACGTGATCATCTTCGGCCACTCAAGCTACCTGCCTATCGTGAACAACAAGAACTTCAAGGCCTTCGACGGTATCCAGAACCTGAAGCAAGGTGACCAGATAAACGTATCAAGCGATGGCCATATCTATGTATATGCCGTCGACACCGTCGTAAAGGCTAGTGCTACTGACGATTCTATCCCGCTTACGGTTACGGGCAGCAAGCTCACCCTCGCTACCTGTAACTCATTCGGCCAGAAGACGGACCGTTTCGTAGTAACGGCAACCCTTGTACAAACCACTAGTTTGTAGGAAGCTACCTGGCTGGGAACTTCGGTTCCTGGTTAGATAGCTCGCTATGAGCCTCAGTGCAACGAAAACATTGAGTACCGTACCTTGATCCAGAAGTCGCTCCATTCCGGAGCGGCGCATAGGGAGAGAGAACATGAGGAATACATTCATCGCCTTCCTCGTTGCGCTGCTTTTCGGAGCAACCGCAGCGGAGGCGCAGGCATCCGAACGTCACCGGTTCGTCGTGGGGAATACCACCCCGCAGGAACTGGCGGCAAAAGTCGAAGCATCGCTCGCTCGCAACCCGTTGGGTCGTGGTGTGATCGATCAGGTGAGCTGCAGCCGCGACCGCGGCTGCGCGACACCGGAAGACTATCTCGTCATGTTCGAGAAGGCAGACCCGGGTGCGCATCTCACCGATGTGCATCAGCTGCCGGCATATTTCCGCTCGCTCGTTGTCCGGCCAGCTCCTTCGGGAGTCTACTGGATGGCGTGCAAGACTGGTGCCGGTGGCGTCGGCGATGCGCCCAAATGGGACTGCATGAATCGCGTCTTTCACCACGACAAGGGTGAGACGGGCTTCATCAATCCTGTGACCGGCGCGCTGGTCCTGGCTCGTGATTGTTCCAACCCTGTCGGGAAGGAGCAGCATGAGGAAGACTGTGTCGAACTTCACGTCTGGATGAAACCGGGCGACGAGGTTCATATCGCCTGGATGGGGCCGGACGCACTGCCTTCGGGTAAATGCCGACTGTCGGTTCAGAAGACTGGCGAGAACGAGCGCACCAACTACGAGATGGACGAGTGTCCGCGCGATACCTGCGACTTCTCGGGGCCGTCACGTGATCTGCAGATGCAGGTCTGGGACAAACCGCGAATCAGCTGGGTCGCACGCGTCGAGGGCGACAACATCATCCGGCTTCCGGCCGAGGTGACCAAGCTCAGGACGTTTCCTGTTCACATTACCCAGCCTGCGGCCTATAACGGCCAAAAGGTTACGGTGACGCTGAGCAGCGGCCTCGAACTGTGTCTCGTCCGTCCGCTCCAGGGCATGCGTCAGACGCTCGGCGTGTTCATGTCGGCGCTAACGTATCGGTACGGCAAGGCGTTCGTGACCTACGAAGGTCGCAGCGCGCTGCCCGCCGGCTGGGATGGCACGCCTCATCCGTGGATTTTCACGGACGGACGCTCGAACTGACCTCATGGCGGGAATGCTGCAAGCAGCATTCCCGCCTACCACCTCTCTTCCTTTTTTGTACGCCCGACAGGGCTGTGAGGGTGGATTTCACTATATTTGACAAATTATTAAGTTCTAGTATAATATTATTATTACTTACAACAGCACTAAAAAGAAA
>CAXUAR010000011.1:0-6485 GCA_964249155.1 uncultured bacterium
CCTAGAGGCCAAGCCGATCAAAGATAACTCGATGCGGGAAGTCGAACACATCACGCAGAAGACGATCGTATACGCCACGACGATACGTAAAATCTTCAGTTGAAAAAGACGCGAAGCGAAGCTCGCGACCGAGGTCGGCTTCGAGCGCGCGAATGGCACTATCGAGCGGTTTGTCTTCGAGTTTATCTCCAACGATGAGGAGATCTATTTTCGTTTCAAGCGCGCCGGTGAAGAGCCCCGAAAGAACAACGAGGCGTATCGCACCGGCGCGCTTGAACGAAGAGACCATGTCTGCATCGCTCAAGTTGGTCGTGCTACGAATAAATGATTGAAGCGCGTCAAAGTACTGGAACTTACGATTCGCCGTATAGTGCGCGGCACCCTTCCCCACACGCTTCTTTATGACTCCGCAGACGGTAAGCACCACGATCTCTTTGCGCATAACATCTTTAGTGGTCTTTGTTCGATCTACAATATTGGCAAGAGAGAAGCTCATGTCATCGTTGAAGAGGAAGAGTCGAAGCAATTTCAGACGTGCATAGGAACCGAATAGCCGGGCGAGAGGGTCCATATAAAGGTAGCCGCATTGTATCGGGCCGACAGGTAGTTGCGCAAGGAGACCAAAAAGTGGCGGCATTTGCGGTATGGTGTATTAATATGCAACCCCTCCCCGGCATACTAGCGTACGCACTTACCGTTCCGTTCCTACCCAAATACGGCCTTCTTCTTGTGGCAGCAGTCGTGGAAGGACCGATTGTATTTTTCGTTTCTGGTTTCTTGGTTCACCTCGGCGTACTCAGCCTTGTACCGGCTTTCGTAGGCCTCATGATCGGGGACCTTATCGGCGACACCATTTATTACGTTATTGGGTACCAGTACGGTCACACCTTTGTCAGGAAATTTGGAAAGTATATAGGCGTGAATGAAGAAAAGATAGAAAAAGTCACCATGATATTTAAGAAACACAATACAAAGATTCTCGTGATCTCTAAGCTTACTAACGGCTTTGGTCTTTCAATTGCGGTACTTATAACGGCTGGAATGACCAAGCTTCGTTTTACGACATTCCTTCTATACAACGCGCTTGGCGAAATCGTATGGGCTGCGTTATTAGTAGGAGCCGGGTATTTTTTCGGGGAATGGTATGCACAGGTACATAGCTGGATAGGTAGAGTTGGAATAGGCTTCGGCGTAGTGGTGGCTGTTATGATATTCATTCAATGGAATAGGTACATGCGCAGTAAATCAGGCGCATGGAAGACATAGCATCGAAAGCCATGAACCAACTCAGAATCGCGATGATCTGCGATATGATTCCGGGACAAGCTGGCGGTTCCTACATATCCACGGTGCGATTTGCAGAACGGCTACGAGCACGCGGTCACCACGTCATACTAGTCGCAGCTACCGAGCGAGCGTCTACCAAAGTAGAGACGTATCGCGGCATTCCTATCTATCAATTCTTTTCCTTGGCAATCCCAGGCTCTAATCATTACTACTTCCAGTCCTTTCCCACTAAGCGAGCGCTCAAAGAGCTTTTTACAAAGGAGCAGATTCAGATAGTGCACATCATGTTTCCTTCGTATTCGTGCAACGTAGCCAAGAGAGCTGCCCGTTCGCTCGGCCTGCCGCTCGTTGCGCACATCCACACGCAGCCGGAAAATATTTCTATTTTCTTCCCGCGTTTCTTGCACAGACCGAGTATTGATAGGCTGGTCCTCCTATACCTGGTCAATTTTGTGAAGCCCGCCGACCACGTCATCTGTCCGTCGAAGCTCGGCGAAGCTATATATCATAGTCTAGATCCGGCGCTCCCTATTACCGTCATAAGTAATGGCATTGACCTTTCTCGCTTTACCGAATCTTCAAAACAAATCGCGCCTGTGGCATCGGCTACAAGACCGAGAATACCACATCAGCAAATCTTATGTGTTGTGCGATTAACCAAGGACAAAGACCCTCAGACACTCGTGCGCGCTATGCCAGAGATACTGCGCTCCAGGCCAGAACTCAGTCTGCTGCTCGTTGGCAGTGGACCGCTACAAGAGGAGCTCAAGAATCTTGCCCAAGAGTTAGGTGTAGCCGAAAACATCGTCTTTAGTGAAAAGCTATCGGACGAAGAGTTGCTCGCTGCCTACCACGCCTCCGACCTCTTCGTACTTCCCTCCCGGGTTGAGCTCGAAGGCATGGTTGTGCTTGAGGCAATGGCGTGCGGTCTGCCGCTGCTTATCGCGAACTCGCCAACGAGTGCCTCGCCCTATTTTGTAGAAGAAAATGGCTTGTTGTTTACGCCCGGAGACAGCAATGATTTGGCAGTAAAAGCGCTTCAGATTCTTGGGGATACAAAAGCATGCGCGCGCATGCGCGCGGAGAGTATTGCACAGGTGCAATACTACAACATCGATCGAAGTATAGAGAAACTCGAAGAAGTCTACCGAACGTCGGTATAATTTCTACTTACAGGCTTACCAACAGCTGCCGTCGAAAAAAAATTAATAAAAATCACTCTTCCAATAATCAAAAAAAAATCCTTTTGGAAACGGCGTCCTGACGTCGGCATGGTAAATTGCGACGTAAATATGACGCGTCCAAATTTATGAGCACGCTTCGCTATATCCGTATCTTCGCCATAGAACGCGATACGTGTATCAAAGCCATTCATCTGCTCAATAACACTTTTACGCAAAGCAATATTTCCGCCTGTTGCCATATAGCCAAGTAATAAATAGGTCGGTCGCGCGAGCCAGTACCAAAATGATACGACAAATCTGTGATGCGCAGGAATATCATAGTAGTGATACGGTCCACTCAAGCATGCGAGATCTGGATCATGTGCAAAATGATATTCGATTTGCTCTACCCACCCTTCTCGCAAACGCGTGTCAGCATCGATAAAGGCAAGTACGGAACCCTGAGCATTTTCAAAACCGCACTGGCGGGCATGGACCAAACCTTTCCTTTTCTCGGAGATGACTTTCACTCCCGGAAATTGTGCTGCAATTTCTGCCGTCCTGTCAGTACTATTATTATCGATGACCAATATCTCACTAAACTTACCATGAGCATGTTTCTGTACCGCTTCCAGACACGCTCCCAGGTACGTCTCTTCATTGTATGCAGGAATGATGAGACTTATCGAAATCCGTGAAGGTTCGTCTGCATCGTTCATATACAGGAAATAATGCCTTATTTGCAGGATTCTTACAAAGCGTTCCTACATAGAAGTATCGTATACTGTCCCTACTATCTGTATGGCATCAAAGAAGAATCATTTTTCTGTCTGGAAACAACATGACTTTCAAAGACGATTCACGCTAAGTCTTTCTCTTTTGGTCCTGAGTTGTGTCGTGAATTTCTATGCCGGTACGTACGCCACGCGCGAGGCGAGCAGTTCCGTGACCGATATCATACTCTCAAATACACGTGTGTATGACGTAGATGGATTGTTCGTGTATGGAGCCTTATTTCTGATTCTATTTATCGGCGGTCTCTGCTTCGCACGACCCCGACGGTTTCCGTTCGTGCTCTTTAGCTTGACTGTCTTTATTTTCACTCGCTCGATATTTATCTCGCTTACGCACATCGGCCCGTTCCCTGGTTCGGTTGCGCTCGACCTCGGCACCGTTACCAGCAAGTTCATATTCGGCGGCGATCTTTTCTTTTCCGGACATACGGGCATTCCCTTCCTTATGGGACTGATCTTCTGGCGCGAGCCAATCATCAGCTACATATTTTTCGCCTGGTCAATATTCTTCGGCATCGTCGTCCTATTGGGGCATCTTCACTACTCCATTGATGTCTTGTCTGCATTTTTTATAACCTACACCATCTACCACATGGCGTGCTACTTCTTCCCAAAGGAAAAAGCGTTGCTCGAAGGCGCGCTAGCAGAAAAGTAAAACCGCATAATGATGCGGTTTTACTTTGTTACGGAGTAAAGACGTGTCTCGAGAAAAGGTTGTGTGCACACTGACGAGCCGAGCAGGAGGAAAATTTTCAGCAGAAAATTATTCTGTACTTTTCGAGAGATATGTCTTTAGGACGCTTACTTAAGCGTAGCTTGCCCTCTGCGTGCGTTCGCAAACAAGAAAGAGTACTTTCTTGTTCACTCACTTACTTGAGGGTAACCTTTCCGCCTGCCTCTTCAATCTTCTTCTTTAGCTCATTAGCTTCGTCCTTACTGACGTTGTCCTTAAGGACTGATGGCACACCATCGACAAGGTCCTTAGCCTCCTTGAGTCCGAGCGCAAGTGCTTCCTTCACAGTCTTGATGACTGCGATTTTATTAGCGCCTACATCAGTAAGCTCGACTGTAGCCGTGCTCTTCTCATCCTCGCCACCTGCTGCGCCACCGGCCGCTGGTCCAGCGATAGCAACTGCTGCTGCAGAAACGCCGAACTTCTTCTCGAAGACCTTCACGAGCTCAGAGAGTTCCATGACACTCATCTTTTCGATATCAGCAACAATGGACTTGAACTTTGCGGGTACTTCTACCTCAGCGGAAACGTCTGCAGCTACCTCTGCCTTTACTTCTGCAGCTGGCGTTTGGGTAGGAACCTCAACCTCTGTGGGAGCTGCCTCTTCACCAGCGTCTGTCTTTACTTCTTCTTCAGCCATATGCGTGAATTAAATCTAAATAAATTATACCGTCTTAGTCGGCCTAAGCCGCTTTCTTTTCTGCAATAGCGTTGAGCGCGATCACGAATCCCTGGATTGAGCTATTGATAATATTTACGAACATGCCACGAAGTACGGGTACTGGTGGGATGGTCGCGATAGTCGTCATGCCAGCAGAATCGAGGTATCGGCTTTCGAACACGCCACCCATGATAGCCAGCGCACCCTTGTGCTTCTTTCCTGCCTCATAGATGCCGCGTGCGGCTGCCGTCTCGTCGCTGTCGCTCCATGCAAGTGCGAGCTCTCCAGGCATTTCCGGGAGTTCCCCATCAAAGCCCTTTTCGGAAAGAACGCGCTTCACCAGTGTCTTCTTTGCAACGTAGTATCCGACGCCCTCAGCCTTCAGTTTCTTTCGCATTGCTGAGGTATCAGCGACAGAAAGGCCCTTGAAGGTGACGAAGACGATGGACACCGCGTTTGCAAGCGCGCTCTCGACTTTAGCAACGATGTCTACTTTTTTGTCTTTGGTAATTGCCATGATGTTTGGTTAGTACGAAACGACAACGATCCCGATAATGGGACCGTTGTGAGGAGAGTGCCGACTTCCTAAAACCAAGCTGAACTAACCAGCAGATATTCAAGATGTCGTTCCTCGGCCAGGCTTCTGCGCTTCCCTTTCAGTAATATTGCTTCAGGGAATACTGCTGGCTGTCTTCGGTCCGTACCTTTGCACTATACGACACAGTAAACGAAAAAGCCACCCCTTGCGGGGTGGCTTTTTCGTTCTACTGCAAACTCTAGCTGAGGCTAGCGAATGCTAGTCGATACTCACTAACTCAATTAAGAGTTGATGATGACCTGGTTGGTCGTGTATGACGATGGGAGAGTGATCGAACGTCCTGTTGGAAGAGCCTGGTTCGGTGCTACATCGAAGTAGAGAGTATTCAACTTCGCGTAGTAGAACGTGTTGTTTCCACCATTACGTGAGATCGTGATCGTGATCTGCTTTGTCTGTCCGCTGTGGATTACGTAGTTCTGCGTCGTTGAATCGCGGTCAGCTGTCGAAGTGATAGCCTGTGCGGTTGGCGTCGAAGAAGCACTGTTGTTTCCACTGAAGAGTGATGCGTTGAACGCTGCAGAGGTTGAAGCGACATAGATGTCCTGGCCGAATGCCGTCACGTTGAACGTGAAGGTGAAGGTACCAGTCTGTGTCGTTACCTGACCACCGTTGTTCGTGGCTACGCCAGAAGCAACCGAAGGGGTTGAATCTGCAGAGAGGCCGAGTGAACGGAAGCTGATGGTGTTACCCGTCGCTGCACCCGTAACGTTCACAGTGTTGCTGCCGTTCTCAACATCGATTCCTGTACCAGGAACTGTTGTCGTGAGGCTTGCACCTTCTGCGAAGTTCGTACCATCGATCTTGTTGATTTCAGCAACAATCTTGAATGGAACCGTCGATCCAGAAGCGATCTTGAAGTTCAAGTTCTGGAAGGTCGTAGTTGCAGTTCCTACTGTAGTCGTAGCAGCAACGCTTTCCGTGTCGAGCAAGGTCGAGCCCTGGTAGAGCTTGAGCGTGCGGACAATGTTAGAAGCTGAGCTGCTAGAAGCAGTAACACGAACAGGAACTGAGTAAAGCATTACGTCAGAATCCTTTGCCTGAAGGGTGAAGGTGTTGAGCGTAATACCAGACGTCGAGACGTTTGAGTCACCCTGGACTGTAGTGGTCTGTGGGTTGTCAGAACCAGTTGAAAGTACAACTGAACCGCTCGTTGTGTTCGTAACGTTAACGGTAGAAGTTACCGTTGCGCTTGAGTACTGCTGGATGCCCTTAGCATCAGCGGTGCCGATTGCACGTTGCAGCGCTTGGC
>CAXUAR010000011.1:6495-11243 GCA_964249155.1 uncultured bacterium
TTTTGATAGATCTAGATAAAACATTGCTGTTGATGTTACCGTTATGAGTTGAAATCGTGAGGTAGTATTCAGCAGTGTTACCCATCTTTACGATGTCCGTGAGGCCATCGAAGCGGATGCGGTAAATCTGGTTGCCCTGGCTGCTGATGCCGTCCTGGCTGTAATTAGCCTGGTTTGAAGCGTCAATGGTACCAATGACAGTGCTGCCGTCCATAAGCGTAGCTGTCTGGAATACACCCCAAGGGCGGATGGTTCCCTGACCGCTATTGTTTACGAAGCGGAAGTCAACACGGTTGACCTGAAGGTCAGAACCGTCTGCCTTGAACTCGAAACCGAGAACCTGATCAGAGTCAGCCTGCTGGAGGCTGGTGTTGGTAGCGCCAACAACCTTGAAGTTGTCGATGCTTCCCTCAGCTCCTGAAAGGGTGCCAGTGGTCGTGGTGGTCGTGGTGGTCGAACAAGCTGTACCAGTCGTTGGGCTGAAGCCTACGGTTGAGGTGCAGCCTGCAGGAAGACCAGTGGTGGTGCTTACACCAGTACCCGTAGCGTTTACCTGAGCGCGAGTGATCGGGCCGAAGTAACCGACTGCAGGAGTGATGCCAGCAGAAGCCTGGTAGCTGCCTAGAGCTGCCTTAGTCTGAGCACCGAAGTAGCCAGTAGCTCCAGCAGGAATGCTGAAGCCTTTAGCGATGAGCCACGTCTGAAGCGCTGTAACATCTGCACCGGTAGAACCGATGGTGAGGTTACGAGCGAACGTAGTAGCAGTTGCGGTCGTAGTCGTAGTAGTTGCGGTCGTGGTCGTGGTCTGTGCATTCGCGAGAGGTGCGAAAGACATAGCAACGAGTCCAAGACCTGCTACTGCTGCTGCAACGCGTGCAATCACCTGAGTGTTTGCTGTTGTCATAACAATTTTCTTTTTAAGTTTTTGAACGGAACGCAGCGACACTAAGTAGTAATATAGTTGTGTCGCACGCGCCCGAAATAGTTTAGTAATTTTTGAACGCTTTCTTTAACACTATCCAACGGGTCGCCGTATCGACCAGCGATCCCTCGGCTAGTTGGCAAACCTTCATTTCTTTCCTGAGTCCATTCGTGTCATTCCTGTGCTTCTGTACTGATGCCCGCCTTACTCTATAGACGGGCTGGCCGAGGAGGACTTACGTCCGACTAAAAATCAGACATACGCCTTCCCGACCCAACATTCTCGTGCGTTTCTTAGGCGCACTATGAGTCCGAACCACTTTGCCATGAGCAAAGTGAAGCCCGGATGAATGTCAAAGTTCCCTATCGTCTCAGCATGCGCCCCCTGCGTCTCAGAATACTTACGTAGTATAGCGGTCAGAGTTGCGTAATGCCGGCATAGCGAATGTGGATAACATTCAAGTTTCTGTCCGAAGGAGATGTAACGAATTCATTCACACCTCGATTTCGGAGCTTAAACCAGCGTGTTATCCACAGACGGAAGATAGCGTATTTATACCCAAAAGTCAATTAGACGCTCGCTGATTCCCGTATTTGGGAACCAGCTCTCTCAACCGAGCGGCTACACGAGGGTGTAGGTGGTCCAGCGACGTTCGCCAGAACGCGAGACTTCCCCGCTTTCAACCATGGACTGCAGCTCGCGCTGAATGGTCTTTTCACTCACGTCCCGGATGAGTGTAGAAATATCCTTTATATAGGAAGCTCCTCTGGAGGAAAGTATTGAACGGATGGCATCACGACGATCAGTGTTCTTGTGTTTTATATGTCTTATAGATTGTCCTTTATACTTTTGGATGGGTGGCGTAGGCATGGCAGCTCGGGAAGTTTTCGTAATGCTTGACTGACCTTCTGTTAGTGCCTGGGTAGAACGTGCTGATTGACTCCTCTCGTTTCCGAGATCTCTCGCGAGTTCTGCGAGCGAAGGAGCGTCTTCCAGGAAAAGGCGTGGCTCTTCGTACGTAGCAATTTCCTGTAGCAACTGATGAGCTTCGCGAGCTATGAGGTCTGCATTCATGGGAGACAAGAGTCCGCCCGTTCGAGCGATGGAGAGGACGCTTGAGAGAGCAAGAAGTTCACGGCTCATGGCATCGCGCGCGCCTATAGGAGGAAGAATCGCCGCATCAACGAGTCCTACCGCAACCTTGTCCATTCGGTCTCGAAGCGCCGGTGAGTTTCGGAATGCTGGGGCCACAAGGTGAATAGCTTTGGCGAGGCGTTCGGCTTTCTTATAGATGTAGACCCTTCGTATGTCTTTTTCAAATATGTTTGAAAATATACCTTTTTCTAGAACAAAGTCATCAAACTGTGCTCGAATGTCATGGACTTTCTGTATACCATTGTCCTTTTTTTGTCTTTTACTGTCCATGGTGCGTGATATAAGACATATTCCTGTTAGGGACAGTATACTCAGCCTACACCGTTTGTAAAAGAGCTTCAGTCAGAGTGCCTGCGTGAACTTTGACCTAACGCGAGTAGTGCCGCGCCAGCTTTCCGTTGCTTGCTTCAGCATAGTTGCGTGCTGAAGTGGTAAAATATAAAGAATGGCTAAAAAGAAATCGAAGAAAAAGCGCGACGCAGATAATTACCGGGCGGTCACAAAATGGGCCGCCTCGGTCGTATGCATTGCGCTCGGACTCGTTCTTGCGCTTAGCGCAGTCGGGTATCTTTTTGAGAGTAATTTTGCCGGAGACCTTGGCACGCTTATTTTCCACTCGGCGTATGTTGGCCTGGGCACAGGTGCCTTCCTCCTCCCCATCGGCATAATCATGGTCGGCGTAGGAGTCGCCCTCGAAAGCAGTTTCATGCCAACCCTTACCGGCTTCGGTGTCGCACTTATTATTCTGTCTTCACTCACCTTCCTCGGCGCGGTCGATCCAAACACGGACGCAGCACTAGGGCCCGGCGGGATAGTTGGCACGTTTATAGGAATGAAAGTGGTACAAGGATTTGGTTATGCCGGAGCGGTCGTGCTGCTTGGCGCACTTATATTGGTAGGCGTCGGCATCGTTACCGACATTAAAGAGCTCTTTGCACATCTGGGCACCGTAGGTGGCCGCGCCACGGACGCGCTCGGTTCTATCAAACTCCCTTCACGAACGCCGAAAGAACGTGTCGAAGATACAAAGGACGAAGAAGGTACGAGTGAAGAAGTTCCAGTCCTTGAAGTTTCTGACGAGGTATCGCACAACCCTGACCGTGAGCCCACCGTTACGCTTTTCAATGACCATACAAAAATGAGCTCGGCTCCTATTCCGAACTTCGATGCCGAGTATAATCCCCCTCCCCTTTCGCTTCTTGGGCTTGATAAAGGCAAGCCGGGAGTCGGTGACATCAAGGCAAATGCAAATATCATCAAGCGTACCTTTATTAACTTCGGTATCTCCGTTGAGATGGATGAAGTGTCGGTCGGGCCTACCGTCACGCGCTACGCTATAAAGCCTGCTGAGGGCGTACGTCTCAATAAAATCGTCTCGCTCGTTACAAACCTTGAACTCGCGCTCGCTGCGCATCCGGTCCGCATCGAAGCTCCCATCCCCGGAAAATCATTGGTAGGTATAGAAGTTCCGAATGCATCAAAAGCCATGGTGGGCCTTGGCGGCGTGCTCGGAGCCCCTGAGTGGAATACGAGCACGAAACCTATCCTTGCTGCTATCGGACGCGACATCGCCGGCACACCGCACTATGTAAACATCGCGAAGATGCCTCATGGGCTCATTGCGGGTGCTACAGGCTCTGGAAAGTCGGTCGCTATCCATGCCGTCATTACGTCCCTGCTCTACCGCAATAGCCCGAACGCACTCCGCTTTATTATGGTTGACCCAAAGCGTGTCGAGCTGACCCTCTATAACGGTATCCCTCACCTCCTCACCCCGGTCATCACCGATCCGAAAAAATGCATCATGGCTCTCAAGTGGGCGGCAAAGGAAATGGATCGCCGCTATAACATCCTCGAAGGTGAGCAAGTTCGCGATATCGACTCATACCACAAGACCGTTCTAGAACCTGCTAAGAAGAAATACCCTGCTGGGCACAAGAACGCTGCAGAGATGCCTGAGGCAATGCCCTATATCGTCATCGTCATCGACGAGCTCGCCGACATCATGCAGACCTATCCTCGGGAGCTTGAGGCCGCTATCGTACGTCTAGCCCAAATGTCGCGCGCCGTGGGTATCCATCTCATTCTCTCTACCCAGCGTCCGTCAGTAAACGTTATCACCGGCCTTATTAAGGCGAACGTTCCTACTCGCATGGCGCTCCAGGTAGCTTCGCAGATTGATTCACGCACTATCCTTGATCAGGGCGGCGCAGAGTCGCTCCTCGGTGCTGGTGACATGCTCTATATGAGTGCTGATATGCAGAAGCCCGTACGTATCCAGACTGCCTATATCTCTGAACAGGAGGTAAAGAAAGTCGCCGAACACATTAAAAAGAACAATGCCGGCGACCTTTCTTCGGTCGACCTTACAGGCACGGGCGTCTCGCTTCAGGAAAATAACGAGACCATGATGCTGGCAAACGATATGGACAACGACAGCGACGACGACCTATATACGGATGCTAAAGCAGCCGTAGAGGAAGCTGGTCGTGCCTCTACCTCATACCTCCAGCGCAAGCTGCGTATTGGCTACTCCCGTGCGGCTCGTCTTATGGACATCCTTGAGGAAAAGGGTGTTATTGGGCCTGCTGACGGCTCTCGTCCGAGGGTAATTCTGAACGGTACCGATGGTGGAGGGTCGGCAGGATCTGCAAGCGAGGCTGCAGACGAT
>CAXUAR010000011.1:11253-15345 GCA_964249155.1 uncultured bacterium
ACGATCTTGAAGAAGAAGATTAATTTTTCACGTCATGCCGTATCTTCGCCAACAGTGGGTCATCGGCATACTCTTGACCCTCATCATCCTATACGGGCTTATAAAGGCATGGCCCCTGCTTAGTGGCCCCGTAATACGTATAGACACTCTCACGACTACTGACATCGGCTTAACCGTACTTTCAGGAATGGCGATCCATACTCAGACTCTGACTCTCAATGGCGGGACCTTGCTTATTGACGAGAATGGTGCGTTCTCCAAATCCCTCACCCTGCCCCGTGGAGACGTTATACTATCATTAACCGCCACCGATAGGTTTGGGAGAGAGACGACCACTCGGCGCGATGTGATAATTCCTTAATTTTATATATATGGCTGTAAAGAAATCATTAAAGAAGGCAAGGGTTAAGAAATACCCTGCTGGGCAGAAGCATGACGACGAGGAAGAAGATGACATCGATCTCACAGACACCGGAGAAAAACTAAGCGACTCGGACGCAAAGCGCAAGTCTATCGAGCTTGCCATAAAGGAAATCAAGACGAAGTTTGGCGATGAGGCAATCATGACGTATGGCTCGACAACGCTTGCCTTGCACTCAATCGCAGAAGCGCAGAAGAAAGGCGGCGTGTGTGCATTCGTTGATGCAGAGCATGCACTCGACCCTGAGTACGCGCGCAAGATCGGTGTGAAGCTTTCCGAGCTCCTTATCTCTCAGCCAGACACCGGCGAGCAGGCGCTCGAAATCGTTGAGTCTCTCGTGCGCGCAAACTCAGTCGACATCGTCGTCGTCGACTCCGTTGCAGCGCTCACACCGAAAGACGAGATCGAAGGAGATATGGGTGCGCACCATGTGGGCAAGCAGGCTCGACTTATGTCGCAAGCACTCCGTAAGCTCACCGCGATCACCGCAAAGTCGAAGACTACCGTCATCTTCATCAACCAGATCCGCATGCAGATCGGCGTTATGTTCGGAAACCCTGAGACTACCCCGGGCGGCAAGGCGCTTAAGTTCTACACGTCCGTACGTCTTGATATTCGCCGCATTGCGCAGATCAAGAAGGGCGAGGAGGTTGTGGGCGGTCGTGTACGCGTGAAGGTCGTTAAGAATAAGGTGGCTGCGCCGTTTAAGACGACTGAATTCGACCTTATGTACAATGAAGGTATCAGTCGCGAAGGTGAAATCATCGCGCTCGGCGAGAAGTACGATATCATCTCGAAGTCAGGCTCAAGCTACAGCTATACGCCAGGCGAAGGCTCGGAAGTCGTGAAGCTCGGTCGTGGATACGACGCAACGCGAACCTTCCTCCGCGAAAACAAGAACCTTGCAAACGAGATACTGAAAAAGATTCGCGTGGAGCTTGCGAAGTCGTAGACGGCATCACGAAAGACACTCCAAATAAAAGGTACGGAATATTTCCCTGCTGGGAAATTTCCTCCTGCTCGGCTCGACAGCCTGCGCAGAGCCCTTTTATTTGGAGTGTCTTTCGTTTGTCCGTTATTACGCAATTCGATAGCTAGGCAAATGTAGAGCGTTAGCAATTTCCTTTGCGAGCCAGACTGCCGCTACAAGTGAGAGCAAAAGCGTCAGTTGAAGAACGGTGTGCGTTTCGCGGAACGCTGAAAGAAAGAATGAGAGGACTGCAGGAGCGTCAGAGAGCGACGGCATGTTTTGGAGTATACGTGCGAGCCATACTTCCCTGCCAAGCGCGTAGAGGGTGCCTGCAAAGACGACAAGCGAAAGTCCCATGCGGCCGATTAAGCGCATCGTGTGCACGGCGTGCACTCTGCGCATCACGTTCAGCTTAATTGTTGAGTTAGTTTTTTCCATACGTAAATGATTCTTTGAATAATTTCTTGGCGCGGTGCACGCGCGTTTTGACTGCCGAGACCGAACTTCCCTCACTCGCCGCAATCTCTTCCTGCGACTTTCCTTCGAGGAATTGGAGCCTCAAAACCCTCGCGAACGATTCTGGCAGTGTGGATAGCGCTACCAAAACTTCATCACGGCTTGTTAATTCCTCCAGGAAAACTTCAGAATCTGGCAGTCGCTCGAAAGTCTCGGGTTCAAGCTGCAGATTCCGTTCTCTTCCCTTCTTTAGCTTTGCGTAGCGCGTAAAGCAGAGTCTGGTGAGGATCGAGTACGCCCACGACGAGAACTGCGCTCCTTCTTGCGGATTATACCGGTTCGCATACACATATATGCGGGTGAAGGTGTCCTGAACGACTTCTTCAGCGTCTTCGCGACTGTAGAGGATTGACTGGGCCTTCCGCAGGAAGGCCGCCTCATACCGGTCCACCAGGATACTGAAGAGCTCTGGTTGGTCATGGGAGGCACGCAGAATAGCCTCATCGGTATAGGTTTCGGATCCTACAGTCGGAGGCCCGGCTTCGAGGTCATCCTTTGAGTCGAGCATCATATCCTGTATCATACCCCTACCAGGGCTTTTGGGCCCTTTTACGGGGCTCACTTCTTATAACCACGACTACCTGCCGGTAGTTTCTAATCGTTCAACTAAAAAGACTAAAGGTATGGCAATACTTTCATACAACGAAATTACCCAGAAAAAGGTAATCGAATACAATGGCGAACCGTACGAAGTCCTTTCTTCGCACGTCTTCCGCATGCAGCAGCGCAAGCCGGTTAACCAGACCAAGCTCCGCCACCTCGTGAGCGGTAAGGTTACGGAAATCTCCTTCCACCAGAGCGAGACCGTGCCAGAAGCAGACATCTCAAACATGCAGGCAACGTACCTCTACACGAACCGTGGCGAGTCATGGTTTGCTGAAGAAGGTAACCCTAAGAACCGTTTCTCATTTCCTGAAGAAACCGTGCACGACAAAGTACAGTGGCTCAAAGCTAACTCTCCTGTATCGATCATGCTCTATAAGGACACTCCTGCGACAGTCTCTATTCCAATTAAGATGGACTTGGCAGTTACTGAGGCACCTCCTGCAATCAAGGGAGACACTGCAACCGGTGGTAACAAAGTCGTAACCCTTGAATCGGGCGCTACGACTAATACCCCGCTCTTCATCAACGTTGGCGACATCGTGCGTATCAATACTGAGACGGGCGAATACGTAGAGCGCGTTACGAAATCGTAATCTTCTCACGATATAAAACAAAAAGCCCGCACATATGCGGGCTTTTTGTTTTGCTTTTTGTGCGATTACGCAGCCAAGTATGGAAGAAGTCCCATGAAGCGAGCGCGCTTAACTGCGAGAGCGATCTCGCGCTGAGCGCCTGCGCTCATGCCGGTGCGCTTCTTAGCCATGATTTTTGCGTGCGGGTTCAAGAACTGGCGCAAGTACGGTACGTCCTTGTAGTCGACGAATTTCTTGTGCTCGAGCTCCTCGCGTTCTGATTGATGTGCCATATGAATGTTTAGTAAAGGCAGTATGCCTGAAATATATTAGTAATGCAAGGTAATGCTATTTGCGCAGAAGGTCTCCCAATTCGGCCAAATCACGTGAGCTAAGCGTATTGTTTTCCTTGGGTGTTTTACCCAAGAGTTCAAGAACACCTGCTGGCTTAGACTGAGCCCATGCGGCGGAGGGATCTGCCTTATGTGCCGCGTATGCTTCCCAACCCAAGTGACGATTTACTATTTCATCTTTCTTCTCAGATGATTCCAGTGGGTTCCCTATTTCGTATCCGGGATTATTCTCCTCTTGGTGAGTGAAGAAGTGATGCTGTTTCCCGATATCCCACATTGCCCAGGAGATACTTTTGCCGAAGGGCGACACTGGTATACCGAGCCTATTTGCCTCAGACAGCATTGTGTCTAGGAGAACTCGTGCAGTCCTTCTAACTCCTTCGAGTCCTTCTGTATTTGCTGCGGTTCCAAGAGACTCTGCATACTTCTTTGCACTATCGGACGAACGCGACCAATCAAGCATGCTCCGTTTCTGATCTTCAGGCATCTCAATATCCTGGTACGAGAGATCTTGTTCCAGAACACGATTTACCACGAACTCTGGTACCTTAGGAGTTACTGGCTGCTGTTCGGCTAATGCAGGCTCAGCCGTACTTCGAGTTTTTGCCTCTATACCCAAAGCGGCTAGTTGTTCCTTTACGATTTGTCTTTGAG
>CAXUAR010000011.1:15459-15716 GCA_964249155.1 uncultured bacterium
AAATTCTCCGCGGTCATACTGTTCTTGCGCTCGTTCGAGTACTTCTTCAGAAGCTAACTTTGCTCTCGCAGGGATACTATCGACTTTTTCTTCACCAATCTTCTGGTTAAGTCGCTCACGGCGTTCAGTTATAAGTTGTAGTCTGCGCGCTTGATCGATAACTCCATCGAACTTCGCGAGCCCTCTCTGACTCATCTCTGTAAGCCGTGAATATTGAAACTCCCCACATCCTTTAAATACATACCCAAACGCCCAAA
>CAXUAR010000012.1:0-6948 GCA_964249155.1 uncultured bacterium
GCCCTGCAGAAGCGAGTACGCGAATTCGGTGTAGGATATACTGTCGTCAGGATTATCAAGCCTGCGTTTAATTATATCGCGCTTAATGAGTTCGTTTATCGTAAAGTGTTTGCCAATGTCGCGCAGGAAGTCGACAAGCTTCACTTTGAGCAGCCAGTCAGCGTTATCGACTACCGTGATACGCTTGCCGAGTATGGACTGCATCTGTGCTTTTAGAGCTTTCTTGTTGCGCGCGACGGTGAGAACGTCCGCAAGCGGACGTTCTCCTTTTTCTTTTGGATCTCCGATCATGCCGGTGCCTCCTCCCACGAGAAGAATAATGCGATGACCAGCGTCAGCAAGACGCTTCAAGAGAAGCACCATAACCAAATTCCCTGCTTGCATGGAGTCGGCGGTAGGATCGACGCCCAGGTATACGGTACGCTTTTCCTCGAGTATTACCTTTATATCTGCGCTCGTGTGCTCGATAAGGCCACGTGCGATGAGATCGTCTGCGAGATTCATGAAGAAACTATATCACGCCTTCTGAAGGTGACTCTGAGTGGCCTTAGGAGTTCCAGCAACTCTAGTGCACTAGGAACAAAAGACCCAACAATGGAGCCACAAACCACCAAAAGAAGTACTGATTTGGTTCAAAGAGATTATTAATAGGTGCGGGGAGGGAGTAAATATTGTTTACGTGGAAAATATGGTACGCAACGGCAAGCAAGAATGTTGCCGCAAGGAATGACAGTACGAAGCGCGGTACAAAGGAAAGGACGCCAAAGCCATTCCCAACCAGTCGCTGGATGAAACGGAACGGAATAAGCGTTGCAATTGCGTATAGAATGACGATAATGACTGCTTTGGTGAGTGGGCTCCCGCCAGCGGTTACAATGACATTCGTGTAGGGAAAGACAATGTAGAGCGCATAGCCTGCATAGAACGCTACAAGAAGCGAGATGATACCGCCACGACCTGATTTGTATGAAAAACCAATCATAACAAGCGTGACGATAACGAGGACGAGAAAGTTCCCGACCCAGAGCCACGCGCTCGCGACCCCATTGGTTGCCATACTGCTTACGCTGCCTGTGATTCCGCTGAGTGCGTCCATAGAAACAGTATACTCTCGATAGAGCCTACAACCCCTCGTTCCTCAGGTCCTCAATTGCCTTCTTTGCTTTTCCAGAGAGCTTCTTCGGCATAGTCACCGAAAGACGTATAAGCAGGTCACCGCTTCCACGATCAGTTGCAACGCCTTTGTTTCGAATACGAAGTGTTTCTTCCGTCGCAGTCATTGGTGGCACTTTCACGTCGAGCGTCTTGTCGTCGATAGTGGTGACTGAGATAGTAGTGCCGACCAGCGCATCGGTCAGTTTCAGTGGTGAATGCATGACGAGATTGAGACCGTCCTTCTTGAAGACCGGATGCGGCTTCACGTGCACCTTTACATAGAGGTCACCACTGACTCCGCCTTTAATGGCTTCGCCAAGCCCTGGCATGCGGATCATTTCCCCGCCGTCGATACCTGCCGGAACGGTTATCTTTATCTCTTCTTGCTTCTTGAGTACGCCGCGGCCTGCGCAGTTCTCGCAGGGAACTTTGGGCATTTTTCCGCTTCCATCGCATGTCGGGCATGTGCGTACGCTCGAGAAGCTCCCAAGCATTGAGTTGCGTGTCTCGTGCACGCGTCCAGCACCGTTACAGGTAGCGCACGTTTCCATTTCCGTCCCCGGCTTTGCGCCATTACCCTTGCAGACGTCGCACGTACCTACTTTGGTGATGAGTACTTCGCGCTTGCCGCCGAGTATCGATTCTTTGAAAGAAACCTCAATATCTATAGAAATATCGCGACCGCGCTGTATCTGACTCCCTCCACGGCCTCCAAAGATGTCGCCGAAGCCGCCACCAAAAATATCTCCAAAATCAAACTCCACGCCACCTTGCTGGAAGCCGCTAAAATCGAAGCCACCGAATGGATTTCCGCCTGGCTGACCCTGTGCGCCGCCATTAAAGGTTTGACCGTAATTGTCGTACTCTTTACGTTTCTTGTCGTCTGAGAGCGTGCTATATGCTTCTGTGATCTCCTTGAACTTCGCCTCGTCCCCGCCCTTGTCAGGGTGATGCTTCTGAGCGAGCTTGCGAAACGCTTTCTTTACGTCGTCTTTCGTCGCTTTCTTATCGATGCCCAGTATTTCGTAGTAGTTTTTTGACGTATTTGCCATGGCTTTCTATCACTATACGCCTTTCAGTTTCGGCATGCAAAAGTATCAAAATACTGAATAAAAGTAGAAGAAAAGTAAAAGGGCAGCCGGATAGTTCCGTGCCGCCCTGCTTTCAATCTGTGAGACCAAGATATTGTCTGGTTAAGGTACCGCCGCTGATTGCCTCTATCTCGACGAATTCACGATTGTGGTCAGGCATTAGCGCCTTGCCATTGCTGGTATCGAGCCAACCGTCGTTACTCATGCCAATGATTAGCAGAGTTCCCTCGTCGGACCCGTGATAGCGAACTTTCACCATCGCCAGACAGTGACGATATCCCTTATCTTCGGGCGGACCACAAAAAGGGTCGAAGGTCGAAAGAACCTTGGCAGTATCTTTCGGGTCACTTGCGTTGCCGCAGGCGGAAACACCTGTGGCGAGCGAAACGGCCGAAGCCATCAGAATCAACTTCTTCATTGTCTTAGCCCTCCTTAGGCAGCTTACAGGTTACTGGGAAGAGTACTCTATCGAGCTTCTTTATACGATATATAAAAGGATATAGCAAGGGCCGCTGGCTAGCCAGCGGCCCTTCTATTTTAATTAGTCTATTTACGCATTAGGGAGTTTCACCTTCTTGCTTCTCGGTGAACTCTGCGTCAGTTCCGCCTGTCTCAGAAGTCGCTCCTTCGGTAGGTGCACCTTCTGCTGCTCCGTCACTTGCTGAGCCAGCTCCTGCCTCTTGGTCTTTCATCATTGACTCTCCAATTTTGGAGAGTGTTCTTGAAAGTCCTTCGCTCGCAGATTTGATAGCGTCTAGGTCGTCGCCTTCGCGTGCAGTGCGAAGCGCAGCGACTTTCTCGTTCACTTCAGTAACACCGTCTGCAGGAGCCTTGTCGCCCGCATCCTTCACTGCTTTCTCTGCCGTGTACATCATCTGTTCAGCAAGGTTCTTTGCTTCGATAACTTCCTTACGTTTTGCATCCTCGTCAGCATGCGCTTCTGCATCTGCTTTCATTTTATCGATATCGGCTTGTGAGAGTCCGGTCGAACCTTCGATCCGAATCGACTGTACTTTTCCCGTCGTTTTTTCAGTTGCCTTTACTGTGAGGATACCATTTGTATCGAGATCAAAGGATACTTCAACCTGCGGGAGTCCGCGCGGTGCTGGAGGAATGCCGTCAAGCATGAATTTACCCAGTGACTTGTTGTCGTTCGCCATTGCACGCTCGCCCTGTACGACATGAATCTCAACGCTCGTCTGATTGTCAGCAGCGGTCGAGAATGTCTGGCTGCGAGACGTTGGCACGGCAGTATTGCGCTCAATCAGCTTGGTGGCGACGCCCCCCATAGTCTCGATTGAAAGTGAGAGCGGAATAACGTCTACGAGAAGAATATCTTTTACGTCTCCCTGCAAGATACCTGCCTGAATAGCAGCGCCGATAGCTACCACTTCGTCTGGGTTTACTCCCATGTGAAGTTCCTTTCCAAAGAGTGCCTTCACTTCCTCCTGAATCTTCGGCATACGTGTCTGACCGCCTACCATGATGATCTCGTTGATATCGCTCGGCTTCATACTCGCCGCTTCAAGCGCGCGCTTCGTAATATCGACAGAACGGGATACATATTCTTCAGCAAGCGACTCAAGCGTTGCGCGTGAGAGCTTGAGCAAAAGGTGCTGGGGCCCGTCAGAGGTCGACGTAATGAAAGGAATGTTGATCTCGGTCTCTGCGCCGCTCGAGAGCTCGTGCTTGGCCTTCTCTGCGGCTTCGTCGAGACGCTGGAGTGCAAGCGGGTCCTTCGTAACATCAATGCCACTTTCCTTTTTGTATTCGTCTGCGATGTAGCGAACGATCTTTTGGTCAATGTCGCGGCCGCCCATATGGCTGTCGCCATCTGTTGCCTTCACCTCGATAACATCATCCCCTACCTCAAGCACCGACACGTCGAATGTTCCGCCGCCAAAGTCATACACGACGATCTTTTCATCCTTCTTCTTGTTAAATCCATACGCAAGCGCGGCGGCGGTCGGCTCGTTGATGATACGAAGCACTTTGAGTCCTGCGACTTCTCCGGCTGCCTTGGTAGCGTTGCGCTGTGCATCGTCAAAGTACGCAGGTACGGTAATGACTGCCTCGGTGATCTTCTCGCCGAGCTTGCTCTCAGCGTCTGCCTTGAGCTTCGAAAGGATCATTGCTGACACTTCCTCGGGGCGATAGTCCTTGTCTCCGAGATGCACTTGTACGCCGCCGTCAGGACCAGCTTTTATCTCGTATGGCACGACGTCCTTGTCTTTCTTTACGACATCGTCGTCTGCACGATGGCCCATGAAGCGCTTAATTCCGTAGATAGTGGTCTTTGGGTTCGTTACCGCCTGGCGCTTTGCAAGCGTACCAACCAGTCGCTCACCGTTCTTTGCGATCGCGACGACCGATGGCGTGGTGCGCGCGCCTTCTGCGTTCTCAATGACGCGCGGTTCGCCACCCTCCATAATAGCCATCGCGGAGTTCGTGGTGCCCAAGTCAATGCCAAGAATTTTTGCCATATATAAAATTACGAATTAGTCGTTAGGTCACTTACTAAGTAAGGCGAACAATATCCCGATACTGCTTATTGTACTCTTCTCACTATCCAGTTCAAGTCCCGTGCTTAAACCTGCGCTTGAAACTGCGCGACGCGCACGCGCGCAGCCCGTATGACAGAGTCGCCAATTGCGTAGCCGTGCTCAAGCACGGCCGTAACGGTGTCGTCTTCTGTTAAATCCTCAGTCGGGTCAGTGCCAAGCGCTTCGTGTTTGGTCGGATCAAACGCTTCGCCAATCGTCCCAATCTGTACCATGCCAAATCCTGCAAAAGCACTTTCAAGCTGCTTTGCGATGCCAGCAAACCCGTCAGGCACATCGCCTGACGCTTTTGCACGCTCAAGCGCATCATACGCTGGGATGAGCGTGCGGATAGCCTTGACCATACCGGTAGTCTGCGCCAGCTTCTTGTCGTATTCGAATCGCTTAAGCGCGTTCACATAGTCTGCCTTCGCCCGCTGCCATCCGTCGAGGTATTCCTGTTTCTCGCGCTTAACTTGCTCGAGTTCTTTCTTAACCTTTGCTGCTTTCGCACCTTCGCGCGATTCGTTTGCCTCAAGATCGTCTTCGCTTCCGCCGGTCTCACCGTTTGATTCAGCTTCAATAATTACGTCGTCTTCGTCATGCATATCTATAAAATATGCCCTAGGAGACTTCAAGAGTCAAAGGGCTTGACTACTCGGTTGTATCACCAAGGAATTCGTCTTTGCCAGACTCTTCATCTTTTTCTGCGTCTTCTTTAGTCTTATGTACGATGCCGTCTTTGTGGTGTGGAGTTGCATAGAGCGTATAAAGCTTCATGTCTTCTTCGCCGGTGTTTATGAAGTTGTGTTTGGTACCGGCAGGAACGACTATTGCTGAACCGTCTGCTATAGCGTGTTCGACGTCGTCGAGCACGGCTTTTCCTTCCCCTTGCTCTATGCGGATAAACTGGTCCTGTCCGTGCGTCTCTGAACCAATTTCGCCGCCCACCGGTACGCTCATGAGTACGAGCTGCATATACTGGGCCGTGTAGACAACCCTACGAAAGTTAGTATTTGCAAGCGTGTCTGCCTCGATGTCGGTTACGTATCCTTTCATACTAAAAAAGTTTAACTTATAAGTACATTCTACTCTTGAAGTATAGCGCAGGACTATATCGTTATGGTATGTAGTTTGCAATTATAGGACTACCGGCAGCATTGCCTTGCGCTTTGCCTCAGCAATAGAATACGCGTCATATCCATACGCGAGCATGAAGAAGAAATACCAGAGGCCCTCAAGTATCTGGCCAGGGGTAGTGGTTGAAGCGAAGAATGAGTTTGATACGAATACCGGCTCCACAAAGCCTAGTAGAATAGCTACGACACTTCCAGCAAGGATCAAGCCGCCAAAGACCATGCGCTCGCGGATAATAAGGTAGCCAGTGCCCGGAAGAATTGTGTTGATAATGCCGACAAGGATGGGATGAAGTTTCATATGCCTACAGTCTAGCAAAAATCCCTCACAAGAGGGATTTTTGCGTGTATGAGAAACGGGAATAAAAGCTAGAGCGGCACCTAGCTTTCGCCTAGCGCTTACTCCACTGTGGACTCTTGCGAGCCTTGCGAAGACCTGGCTTCTTGCGCTCAACTGCACGAGGATCGCGCTTGAGGAATCCAGCGGCCTTCAACGGAGCACGGAGGTTAGCATCCGTAAGGGTCACTGCACGAGCAACACCCATGCGAATAGCTTCAGCCTGAGCTGTCACGCCACCACCCGAGACCTTTGCTTCGATAGCGAACGTTCCATCAATACCTTCAAGCTTGAGTGGGTCGACAGGGATGGCACGGCGTGTACGTGTCTTGAAGTATTCGTCACCGGTTATGCCGTTCACCTTCACTGTAGTTTCAGCGGCTGGCGTAAGTTTTACGCGTGCAGTAGCAGTCTTGCGACGGCCGACAGCGAGGGTGTAACGAGTGGAATCAGACATGGTGGTAGTTGGAGTGGATGAATAAAAATTATGCAAGGATAGTAAGGCGCTTCATACGGTCCTTGCGGAGCTTGTTGCGCGGAATCATACCGTCAACAGCACGACGAAGAACTTCTTCGATTCCCTTCTTGTCGCGGAGTATGCTAAGGGACGTCGTGCGAAGACCTCCTGGGTAGCCCGTGTAGTGCGTATAGTCCTTCCCTGCGATGCGTCGTTCAGTCATAGCCAGCTT
>CAXUAR010000012.1:6995-15428 GCA_964249155.1 uncultured bacterium
CGTTTACAATGCTAACTTCAACCGGAAGGACGAAGTTCTTCACGTACTGAGCGGACTTCTTGCCGAGGAGTGCTGACGCAGCTTCACTCGCAACGCGGCCGAGAGAACGACCGGAAGCATCAATCGTGTACGAGATCGTCTCGACTCCTTGAAGGGTGCGCTGTGCGCTTACTTTCTGTGCAATAGTTTTCATAGGATTGATCTTGGCCTTACTGTGCCTTATACGAAGCCAATATACGCCGTATCTCGTGCGTTTATCGCCTTTGGCGCGCGCTTCACAATGCGCGTATAGCCACCAGGACGATTCGCGTAGCGAGGAGCGATAGATCCGAATACTTTCTTCACGATCTCATCGTCGTTACCAAGGCGGCTTGAAACGAGGCGGCGGTTAGCAACGCTGTCGAGACGCGCGTGGCTCACAATCTTCTCTATAAAAGGCCGTAGTTCCTTGGCTTTAGCCTCGGTCGTCGCAATTCCCTCGTGGATGATGAGTGAGCGTGCAAGAGACCGCATCAACGCTGTGCGCTGATTCTTTGGTCGGTTGAACGATCGTCCTTTGTGCTGATGTCGCATAACGTTTTTATTTACTGTATCACGGGTGGTTGTTTACTTCAAATTCTCCTTATTATTCGCCCTTTAGCTCAAGCCCAACGGCGGCGAGAGCTTCGCTGATCTCGCTTACAGCCTTGTCTCCAATGCCATCAAGCTCCTTGAGCGCTGAACCTGTCTTCTTTACGAGACCTGCTACAGACTTAATGCCAGCGTCCTCAAGCGCACTTACGATGCGTGCGCTGATATCGAGCTCAGAGAGCTTGGCCTTAGCGGCGTCCTTGCCTGTTGTGGCGGCTACTGGTGCTGAATCTGGCTTCTGTTGCTTATCAGCTGTCTCAGTTCCTTCCTGGAAGCCTACTATAGACTTGAGCTGGTGGATCATGACCTCTATAGAGCGTTCAAGTGCTTCGCGGGGAGCGATGGTGCCATTCGTCTCGATCAAGATGCGGAGACGATTGAAGTCAGTACGATCACCAACGCGCATGTTCTCTACTTCGTAGTTTGCACGGCGGATAGGCGTGAAGGTTGCATCCATAGCGATGGTGCCAATGTCTACCTTTTCCTTAGTAAGGACTTCACGAGGCACGTAGCCGAGACCTCGCTCGATAGTAGCTTCGAGCTCGAAAGAAATCTTTCCTGAAATGTCAGCGATATGAGCATCAGGATTTGCAATCTCAACCTGCGACGGAAGGCTGAAGTCCGCAGCAGTTACCTGCTTAGGACCCTTTACTGAAAGCCGAACAGTCTGTGCTTCATCACCATGAAGGGTGAAGTGTATGCGCTTAAGGTTGAGGAGGATTTCCATGACTGATTCGCGGATACCTTCGATGGTAGCGAATTCGTGAGAGACGTCCTCAATCTTTACAGACGTGATGCTTGCTCCAGGGAGCGAAGACAGAATAATGCGGCGTAGTGAGTTGCCGAGCGTGTGACCGTACCCTGGGTAGAGTGAATCGATCTCATAAATGCCTTGTGTTCCCTCTTCAGAGACGACGCGAGGCTTAGACGGTAGTGTGACTTGGTGTTCCATAACTCAATCAGTAGTTAACCAAACGGATAATAAATAAAACCTTATACTGCTGCCTAACGGCTGTAGTACGAAAGCACGATTCCCAGGTCGCCAGCAGGACTTGCAGCCTCTGTCGAGGGCATGCTTTCGATACCTCCCTCCATAGACTTGGTATTCCAAGATATCCATGATGGGAGAGTACGCTCTGCCATACGCTCTCCGAGGTTCAAAAAGAGCTTACTACTGCGGCCTACTTCGCGGATGCCGATCTTATCGGTTATGTTCACATGACGCGAAGGGATAGTCGTCTTGCGGCCGTTCACGGTGATGTGGCCGTGAGAGACCATCTGGCGGGCTGCCTGGCGGGTTGGTGCGAGACCCATGCGATAGATTATATTGTCGAGGCGAAGCTCAAGCGCGCGATGAAGCACATCTGCAGGTGTAAGAGCGTCTGACGCATGCGTCTTCATAGCCTCGCTTACGTACTTGCTAAACTGACGCTCCGTGAGGTTGTAGGTCACGCGGACTTTCTGCTTCTCAAGGAGCTGCTTGCCATATTCGGTCGGTCCACGGCCACGCCCGCGGGGCTTCATGCCCCGGCGTTCCGTTGAAAGCGCGAATTTCTGCGTCTGAGTCTTATCAAAGACTGAGGGGCCGAGGCGTCGAGCGATTTTAAACTTTG
The DNA here is from genome assembly GCA_964249155.1 of uncultured bacterium. GTDB lineage: Bacteria > Patescibacteriota > Minisyncoccia > Phycocordibacterales > Phycocordibacteraceae > C7867-001. Next base: position 9,239 of record CAXUAR010000012.1, read on the forward strand.
GTCCTATTTTCATAAATTAAGTGATTGTGTTATCCGATTGGCTCAGTAGACTACACGCGACGAGCTTTCTTAGGACGCGGGCCATTGTGCGGGACCGGAGTCGCGTCTTTTATAGCACGAATAGCGATTCCCTTGCTTGAGAATGCGCGGAGTGCAGACTCGCGTCCAGCACCCACACCACGAATGATCACGCTTGCCTCCTTTAGACCAATAATAGCTGCCTTCTCGCCGAGAAGTTCGCCGACCTTTGCTGCAGCGTATGGCGTAGACTTACGAGCACCAGAGAAGCCAAGAGCTCCTGAAGAACTCGACATAATTGCATTACCCTTTTCATCAGTAAGGACAGCCTTTGTGTTGTTGAAGGTTGCTTCGATATGAAGAATGCCACGGTCAATACGCTTCTTAGCGATCTTCGAAAGAGAACGTTCCTTGCGTCCCTGATCAAGGCCTTTGCCTGACTTCTTGATGATTCGTTTCTTTCCCATAGGTTAAATTAAGTGAAATGCCTGAGGATTATGTCTTCTCGAGTGAACGGCGACCAGAACCCATAGTCTTACGGGTGTTTCCACGAACCGTACGAGAATTAGTCTTTGTGCGCTGAGCGCGAACAGGAAGACGACGCTCATGGCGAACGCCACGTGCAGAACGAATATCCTTCAAGCGCTTGATGTTGCTTCCTTGCTCACGGCGGAGTTCACCTTCGATGGTGTATGCCTCTGCGAGCAAACGGATTGACTGCTCTTCTTCTGCAGTGAGGTCACTTCCCTTACGTGTTGGCTCGATATTAGCTTCTTTAAGGATATCAAGGGCGCGTGTTGGACCAATACCGAAAATAAGCGGTAGTGAGTACGCTAGCTGCTTGTTATCTGGAAGGGTTACACCGGCGATACGCATGAACGGGATAGTTTAGGGTAAATAAGTTTTATGTAAATTGAAACGAGAATAGACTATCCCTGTCGTGCCGTACGACGAGGATTCCGCTTGTTGATACGGTACAAGCGCCCCCGGCGACGGACGATGATATCTCCAGGCTGCTGGACTTTGATTGATGCGCGTACTTTCATGTGTTTAAGATAGTCTCCTCACGACACGTGCCCGGCCGCCGTACGGGTCTAGGACCAATTCGACGCGGTCTCCTACTAATACGCGAATGCGATGCAAACGCATCTTTCCGGCAAGGTAGGCAAGTAAGAGTTCACCAGACGGCATGCGGACACGGAACAAAGAATTAGGGAGCACTTCTTCTACCGTGCCTGTTGTATCTTCCGTCTTGGTTTCTTCCATGTGGAGCCTATGTAATGTAACAAATGCTTCACACACCGTCAACAGCTCCGTATTCTCTGAGGGAATAGGCTATGAATAAGGTACGGGATAATTTTCTGCTGAAAATTTCCTTCCTGCTTGGCTCGTCACCCTGCGCAGAGCCCTTTTATAGCCCATTCCCCTCGTCCGTCTAGCGTGACGTTCTCTTTCAGCTCCCTGCACCGCTAGTAGTTAGGTTCTCAAGCCAAACTGCGGTTGCATCTCCCAATCGGCAACTTTCTAGCTAATGGTGCTTGGAGATAAACTCCCCGAGTGCTCATTGCTTTACGAAGCATAATTCCAACGTCGCAACTCGATAGGTTTGAAGCATATGGCGCGAGGGTATATAGTCCCTTGAGGCAATACGGCCAACTAAGGGAGATTCTGCATGCGTATCACTTTGATAGCTCTGAAGCTTGCAGCGCTAGTGGGAATTGTGACCTTTAGTTATTACCTCTGTATGCCCAATGGTCTGCGAGGGGCAAGGACTAGCGGCGCAGTAATGCTCGCTGTAGGGCTTTTGTCCCTTAATAAGGAGATCGTGCTTAAGGGAAATGGGACAGGGCCCGCCCTGCTTCACATGTTTTCGATCATGTTCTTTCTCGGTCCTTTGATGTTCCTTAGTATTATACCCTATGAGCTCTACAGTTTTGGCTTCACGAAGCACTTATACACGATAAGCTTCAGGGAAACGCTTACCTACCTATTGGTTGGCATCCTCATGGCACTGTGGCTCTGGTTTCCGATAACTGTCTATGAGCTTATCGACCGTCTTATCGTCAAGAGATACATTACGCCGAAAATAGAAAAGCCCCGCTATCGCTAGTGATAGCGGGGCTTTTTACGTTTTCTTGCTTCCTAGAAACTATGTGCTTGAGTCGGTCGTGGTCGCGATCTTTATACTCGCAGGATCGTCCGGGAAGGTCTGCTTCCAGAATGGGCGCACAGTGAGCACTGCTTGCGATACTTCAGGGAATCCTTGGATGATGGTGTACGCTGCGCTACGAGACTTCCCTGCTACCGCTCCGGCAATCTTGCTCGGGTCTACGTCCCAGGTAAGGGTCGCGGGACCTGCAAGGGTAAAGGCAAAGGTGCCTTGCTCAGCTGTCGGTGTGCCTGGAGTTGCCGGTGTGAGGGTAAGAGTGCTTGGATTCAAGATTGAGATTGGCTGTCCAGCATAACTACCGTTCACGCGGTACGCAATTGCCTTTGCGAACGCTGCCTGAGGAAATGCTACGGCTACGGCAGTTCCTTCTAGGTTTACGTTCACCGTGCTATTGTCCTTACCCGCTGTGTCGTGCTGAGGAAGGTAGCTCATAAAGGTGCCCCCAGGAATAACGACGTATCCAGACTGAAGCTTGCTCTGTATTTCAGCATTGATGCTCTCGGTGAGAGAAGCCTTGCTCTTATCGTTTTGTGCGTCGCGTGTCACTTGGCTTACGGATGGTCGCGTACCGCTGAAGCCTCCGGTCATTGCTGCGGTTGATTTTGCAGTAACGAGGTTGAAGGTTGCAGAGCCCTTGAGACCAGGGACGGTGAAGTTCGTAGGACCAATATTATAGTTTTCTCCTCCGGTGTCAGCAGAGACAGGTGCGGTGATGCTGCCCGGTGAACTTACAGAACCACCAGGAATAGTGACTGAGTCCTGAATACGGAAGATGAGGCCGTCGGGAGACTCGAAACGCGTGTTCTTTATGAGCGTCTGCTTCGTTTCTTGAGCATTATAGATAGTGATGTTTCCCTGCGCTGGGTCGTTTACGGTCTCAGTACTTTCAGCAGGGACGCTTGCGGCAACGGTTTTGTCCACGCTTATGAGTTGGTATGGCAAGTCACCGGTTGCAAAGGTTGCGGTGAAGTTGCCTGAAACATTTGCTGTGGAGGTAGTCGGTGTGATGGTGACTTTTGCGTCGGCAAAGGCATAGAGTGCTCCTGCAGAACCAGCGACGATGATAAGTGCAATGAGCGCAGCACCGTACGGGAAACGACGACGTCCCCCTTTGTCTCCTCGGTACGGTAGGTCGCTCACAGGGCGAGGAGGTGGTGCCGGTGGTATATATGCGGGAGTAGAAGAGTCGGAGTGTTGTGATGGCTCATACCCTGCATTAGCTTGGCTTTCCTGATTTTCCTGTTCAAGTTTGCGCCTGCGCGATGGAGGGATGATATCGGTAATTGTTTTGCTCATAAGACGCTCCAGGATAGATTATTACGCAACAATAATAGTATAGAAACAGTATACCCTTCGCTCTGGTTTTTAAAACCAGGTGTTGGGTATACTCAGCACCGATGCGCAGCATCGGTGCATTGACAAAAGTGTTACACTTTTGATACACTCACACATATATGGCCACTACAAAAAAACGCATCAATATTAGTGTATCCAAAGAAATGGATGCAGTACTTGCTAAGTTGGCTAAGCGAGATCAGATCCCTCAGGCTACGTTGGCAGAGCATCTTATTCGCCTCGCTCTTGAGATAGAAGAGGATCAAGCCCTTAGCGCTGTTGCTGGCAAACGTGACATATCAGGTGCAACGTTTGTATCTCACACACGCGCATGGCAGTAGAGTTTGAAGTAGTTTACGAAAGCACCGTAGTCAAAGAAGATACCCAAAAGCTCTCGGCTGTATGGAAGGTAAAAATACAGACTGCAATCGAAGAAAAATTGTGTATACACCCAGACGTATACGGAAAACCACTTCGTCAGTCGCTTAAAGGATATCGAAAACTTCGCGTTGGAGACTATCGTGTTGTATTTCGTATTAAAGGTTGTCGCATACTCATTTTTGCAATTCTTCATCGCTCGGTTGTGTATACCGTAATGGCCTCGCGGCGTTAGCCGCGAGGCCATTATATCCTGAGATATTTCTCTTATGCGCGACGTAGTGCCTTCACCACAACCAGAAGTACTACGGCACCCAAGATAGCGACGAGTAGGCTGTAGAGATTGAAACCGCTTACGCCATAACTGCCCAGCATGCTCATGATCCAGCCTCCGATAATGGCTCCGATAATACCGATGACGATATCAAGTACGAGACCATTATTTGAGTTCGTGATCATCGAAGCAATCCATCCTGCAATAGCGCCAAATACGATCCAGAGCAATATTCCCATAAAGGTTAATGAATTAAGCGGGTAACGATAATTAGTATAGCTCTCTATGTAGTGAAGGATTCATGAAGTAGGTGAAATACGTTTGTATTTGATATTGCACGCAAGTGGAATGTCACACCCGCCATACCGCTTCGGCAGATGGAACACGATGGAAATGAGGAGAACCGACGTCTGCAAAAATCGAATCGATCATATGATCCGGCGGTATATCGCGAACGTACGGAGGTCGAGCGACATTTCTCCCGAAAGAAGGGTGTCTTCAATCTTGGTGAAGAACGCACCCGTACGCTCGAGAACTTCAATGCCAACGCATACTTTGTATTAGGTCTTCAGATCCTTGAGTGGTGCGCCAAGAACGAAACTGCACTCGTTTAATGACTGTGCGGGAGGGGTTATTCAGCAAGCTCTACCTATGATCATTGACAAGTAGGCTATAAATGTGTATTCTAACTATAGAGTCAACCAGAGGATATTGCCATGCTCAATGCATTCAACATCGTTCGTTTGTTCATTTCTCGCACACCAGAGAAGTTCGTCGAAAATGCTGGCTTACTAGGCAGAAGTGTCCAGTCTAATCGTCATGTTATCGACGATTTCTCCAGCCAAGGTTTCAATTATAACCTCGAACTCTCCAGTGTGGGAGTGACGCGGCGATTCAGAATTAGGCATGTCTACCGCACGTGCGAGCTGCAATATGATCGCCAAAAGCACGAACAGGCCGCTTCGAATGTCGTCAGTCGTGCCAAGATTCTCGGACTCGTTCTCGCAACATAATGCACATACCACCCAACGAAGTCACTCGACTTTGTTGGGTGGATTCTTTTTATATGCATATAGTTCTATATCTTTTAAGAGTGCTGGCTGTTTGGAACTTACAAATCACGATATATTCTTTTCTGCTGATAGAGCGCAAGGATGGCGAGGAAAATATCGCCTTCGGCACTGCCACGTGTACGGACATACGGAGAAAAATGCTCAGGGAGCACGGAGATAAGCGAAAGCGGCTCGTCTGAAAGCCAGAGCGAATGGAGCGCCTCGGTATCAAGCGTGCGCTGTAGGTAGTCGCGGACTCCTGGCTCTGCAAGTAAGAACAACGTACGAGGCAGCGCATGATTCTGGGCGAATGATTTAACTAGCTCCGTAAGGCCATTGATCCAGTCTTTCTGAATGGTTTTGCTGCGTACGGTGAAGCGCGCATTTCTGTCAGGACTTATATATCCCGGCTGCTCGCCAGGTATGCGCGTATGTCCCGATTCTTCGTTAATGGTCATCCGCTCCGCTCCTCGTGTAGCATCGAGTAACTGATGTATACCTTGTGGAAGTGTACCGACGTCTACCAGAAGTCCTCCTTTTACGAAGGCTAAGTCAGTACCCTCGCCCGATACGTTGAGTATAAGAAAATCTTTTTCATGCGGATAGAGCTCTCGCAGGACGGCGTAGGTTGCGGGAGCGAACGCCACAAAGAGTACCTCATGCGTGTGATACCAGCTGCGCACGCACATACGAATGTTCTCAGTCATGGTCGATTCAAGCGTTGAAGAGAGTATGACGACTTCGGCACGCGTAGCGCGCTTTCCTATAGGATTTGGAATTTCGTAGCCATTAAGGATAGTGGCAATAACAGACTCACCGGTGCTGATGCGCCCAGGCGCAAGGTTAGCGCTCGAAGAAACTATCTCGCTCAGCATCCGAGAGGTAAACGTGAAAGGTTTGTCAGGATGAATAGTCTCCGTACGGACTTTGGTTTGTTGCCATGGTGCCGAAACACTCACAAGT
>CAXUAR010000013.1:0-14465 GCA_964249155.1 uncultured bacterium
CTCTAAAACTGGCTCACCAGGATATATGCTACTATTCGTCAGGTTAGAATCAACCAGCGAGAGGTGATATGTCGCTCTTTATAGATAACGAGTTCACCGGTCACGCCGGTACTAAACTCAAATTCAAGATTGAATGCGATGCGCTTACGGATGAATATACTCAAACAATTGCCTCGGTAATTGCACAAAATTATACCTTCCGAAGCGTTCGTGGAGTTCGCCGTGGTGAACTCAGGCTCGCACAAGCACTCGAAAAGTATGTGTCCCCTACGGGAATTCTACTGATTGTTGATGATGTGCTTACCTCAGGTATGTTGATGGAAGAGGAGCGAAGAGGTTTCGAAGAAGAGACCCTCGGCATTGTGATTTTCGCGCGCGGCCCTTGTCCTTCGTGGGCACACCCCTTGTTTCATCTATCAGAGTGGGCTGGTCCGTAACTACCCTGACCCTGGCTGCACTATGCGGCCGGGTCAATTATGTTTGAAACTATTTCTTCTTACTTCGCTACCGTAAGACTCCTGCCTTAAGAAGTGTCGCATGCGCGCCGTTCTTCTTGATGTGACGCATGCCCTTTGCAGAGACGTCGATGAGAACGGTCTCGCCAGTCTCGGGCACGAATATACGACGCTTGTGGAGGTTCGCGCTGCGGCGGACCTTTCCAACAGGATTGAACTGGGTTGCGCGGGTACGGTTAGAGTACCGCCCGCCGACTTGGGTAGATTTCCCGGTGATTGCGCATTCGCGTGCCATAGTTTGTGCATGGTACCATCACCTATATAGGTATGCAACAGGATCTCACGCTCACTATCTTCACGGTAGTCATTCTCGTTTTCTCGATAATCATCCATGAAGTGGCGCATGGATACGCCGCGCTTACGCTTGGCGACCCTACAGCAAAGCTCGCAAAGCGCCTCACGCTTAATCCTTTGCGCCATATTGACCCCTTCGGATCGATACTTCTGCCAGCAATTCTTGTCTTTACGCATGCCCCTGTCCTTTTTGGTTTTGCAAAGCCTGTGCCGTATAACCCCTACAACCTTAAGAACCAACGTTGGGGGGAATCAATCGTATCTATAGCAGGAGTGGCAACGAACCTCGTCATTGCCGTCCTTTTTGCGCTCGTCGCACGGGCAGCGTATGCCCATGGTGCTTCATCGTTCGGAGACCTGGCTTCAATTGCCGTACTCATGAATCTTTTCCTCGGTCTCTTTAATCTTATTCCAATCCCGCCACTCGACGGCTACGGTTTCTTGCGCGGGCTTCTTTCACTCAAGAGCGCTATGGCCTTTCGTGACTTTGAGACGCGCCTACGCCAGGGCGGCATCTTTACACTCATCGTCTTTTTCTTCGTCTTCATGTATTTCCTCGCCGCTCCATTCCAGGCACTTGTGTTCGGAATCTTTAAGCTTCTAATTGGCGGGTAGGAGGCAATACTGTTAGAGCGCTTTTACGATTCCTTCGATATAGGCAAGTATTCGAGATAGTAGCGTAGCAATAGATAATAGAAGCCGAAGGAATGCACTTTCAGAAACAGCCGCCACCTGATTGCTTTGCTCGTGCTCGACTAACGCTTGGGGTGGCACAGAAGCCTCTTCGGGAGAAGAATTCTTTTTAATTGCCGGCGACGTTGAATATAGTGATTGTTTAGTCACTGTGCGTTTCGTAGACGTGTGTCGAGAATTTGATTGCTTGTACGTAGTAGTTGCAATCGAGACATGTCCTTCGGATACAGGTACGGTCTTTTGCGCTGCATCATTCGTTGGGTATTTGTGGATAGGGGTAGCACCATCAGTCGCGTCACTTTCACCCGTGTCTACATGAGAGTTTGTAGATGATGCGTACTGAACCTGGCCTGTAGTAGGGGAAACTGAGAAGTCTATTGCGCCATCTCCGTCTGTGTCGACCACAAGCGGTGAAGCATCAGAAATTCCGTTCGTAATAGATAGGGAAACCCGCGTACGGTCTGTCGCTGGTACATCCGCTATCGTCGTTGATGCCGTCACGCTGTCTCCTGTCATTTCCTCTATATCAAGCGTGAAGGGCGCGGATGACGTTCCTTGTATCGCCAATGTATAGGGATGTCCACTCGGCGCTATCACATACTGCGTGTCACCAAGCTCTCCATACGTACTTCCCGGTATTGATTCGTCAATATCTCCAGCATGATTTCCTGTATGCTTGTCATTAGCATCGCTTAGATCGAAATCTTCTAGGGAGTGAAGAATGAATAGGAGTTTTTTCGACGTATTGGTAGTCGCGGGCTGCTTGGCATAGATGGTCGGAGGAAGGTCTTCACTGCCGGCGACAAGGTTCTGTAAGAATGTCTGTAGCTGAGGAATCTCAAAGAGATCGGTATGCGCGTAGGAGTGGGGGCCAGCATTCACTTCCTGCAAATTCTCCCAATATCGCTTTATGGAAGGTGACGTAAAGAGCATGAGAGCACTCGGAACAGGAACTGCTCCGTCACCATCCTCGATAAACGACGGGCGGTGGGCTGCCGTATATCCGCCGGTCGGTATGCCAAGGAGTGTCTTTGGACGTTCATACAAGTCAATACCAGACATGGTATCGTTGCCCCATCCGGCAATTTGATACACTTTCACATGCTCGGATGGAACCCATACATCGATGGGAATGTGTTCAAGTACTGCGTTCTGAAATAGCGTACCGTTCAAGATATTTGCAACAGTAAGGTTGTTTGGAGCAGGCATTGTACGTCCGCCTTCTTCTGCCAGAGCGAAGCCCTGTAGCTCGTCTGTGGTCGTTATCGCGCTTCCGTAGGCAGCTCGTTCTTTGCTCCAGAGGGTATTGGCCGTGAAGGACACGACAGGATGATTCGGGTCAGGAACATCGCTGAAGTAAGTGTCAGTCGGGAGCAGAGAATATGCCATTGGAGAATTCAATCCAAGAGCGCGAGCATGCGCCGTCGACATAATGACATTCGGAACGTATTTGATGCCGGGAATGCCCTGCTTGTCGCCATAGAGGAGAGCGCCAATAGCTTCCGGCACGCCCCTCTGCGGCGTGCCGACTAGTATCACTTTGTCGATGAGCGTATCGGTCTCCTCGTACCCAAGCTTTTGCATAAGTGCTTTTGCGACAAGCCCACCATTGCTATGGGCTATGATCGTTACCTTTCCGGTCTTTGAGGTTGCCGCCAACTCGCGTAGCGTCTGTTCGATGTACGGCGTGCTGCTCGCTTCTTCGTAATAGATGCGGCCGTCGCGTTCCGTACCGTTGTGTACGATGTCGGAAAGTGAAAGTCGCCAATCGTAGGCCACGGCTTTCCATTTCCACCCAGTACCAAACCTTTCGCTGGCTTCTATGGCGTTCAGGCTCTGGAAAAACGAAGTGTAGAATTTCTTTCCATATGCCTGGGTAAGTATGTCGCCATCTTTTGTATATACGTCGTTGTATAGACTTTTACCGTCTTGGCCTAGAAATAACTGGGGCACGAACGCACTGTTCGGTGGCAACCAAAGCGCAGTGTCGCACTCGCCACTAGCTTCATTACAATGATCAGTGTGTCGGTACAACGTACTCCCTTCGATGCCAGGTAGGAATAGTACGTTGGAAATTCCAACTGGCTGAGGCGGAATCACCAGCATGTGCGGCACGATACTGTCGCAGACTGCAGCCGTTTCACATATAGCGAATGCCGGAATGCCCTTGTCATCCGCAACAGCAGCAGCGGACCCCGTATTACTCAGTGCTCCCCACAGCCACTCGTCTCCCTGAGTAGGATTTATGTTGAACTCCTGCATGCATCCGCCTGCGCTTGTAGCGTATGCCTTCGCATACATTTCAGGTCGTACACCTACATTCCATATATGATTAGGAATGAATGCGCCGATTTGATAATTGTCGCTTGGGCATCCATGAATTCCGTCGAAGAATACTACGGCGAAATAGTCGCCACGAGGTAGACCACTTATAAGAGAATACGGTATACCAACTCCCGTAGGAGTATTCGTATAGGTGGTGGGGCTAACAACGCTACCGTACAGGGCGTGGTCAATAAGTGGTACAGTTGCTCGTACAAAAGGTACAGGCTTGCTTTCAACGTTCGTTAGATTTCCTGCCTGGTCAGCAATCGTTACCCCGTAGCCCATAGCAGACCAAGTAATATAAGGATCGATTATAGGCAGGTCGAGAGAAAACGGCGAGGATGATTGCTGTATGGAGTCAGCCGCGCTGGTGTATCCACCATCAAGATGCTTGCCATCTTTGTCTACGCCATATATATATTCATATACTATCTTTCCGTCGGAACCCGTCCCATTAAACGTTCCCGACACATGTGCAGTCCATGTACTGCTCAGATCATTGCTTTTCGTGAATGTGGCTTTGAGCGTACCGGTTGGCGGGGTGTGGTCTATCACGACCGTACCCTTAACTGCCCAGCTATTTCCAAGATCGCCTTTACCATGCACCGTGAACGTCTTTACCCCGTCAGCAACTCCTGTCGGAAGAGTGAGTGGAGCGGTGAAATAGTCAGATAGCGATTCTTTCGTCATGGCTACGTCTGCGGGTAGCCCAAGCTCATGTAGGTCTGCGGTTACGTTTGTAGTACCTAAATCTCCTTCATTATTGGCATTCACGCTAAATTGGTCGCCTGCTTTCAATCCGCTTTGCTCATGTCCATATAGAGTAGTCAGGCTGGGGAATCTTATTGAGACCGTGGTCGAGAATTCTGATTCACTCTGGATTTGAGGCATTACGGAAGGTGGTTCTGTGGGGCTGGAACGTGCTTCTATTTCTTCAGATACGTGAGCGTCTTCTGTCGATGACGCTTCGGTAATGGTTTCTGGCGACGTCGAAGCATCATATGGCATGGCCATCTCCGCTATAGAAGGCAAGGGAAACAAGAGTAACAATGGCAACAAAAGGAGGGTGATGATAGGCATGGTGGGTTTTTCAAGATATATACGCTGGTTCATCCCGGCACTATAGCTATCAAGCGTTAAAAACTATGTAAAGCCGTCCTAAGAAATTCCTGAGTAATTTATTGATATATACTGAAATGAACGCGAATTTTTCAGCACAGATATTTCCATAAAATCACCACATCTTATATAGTCTTCTTAACTCCCGTGGGGAGTTTTCATTTCACAAATGGCAACAATAAACCAGCTAGCAAAGAAAGCTCGTAAGAGCACACCGAGGAAGTCAAAAGTCCTCGCTCTTGGCCGTGGTTTTAACGCACTTAAGAACCGCCCTACCTTCTATCCGGCGCCCTTTAAGCGTGGTGTTTGCACCAAAGTGACCACGAAAACTCCTCGCAAGCCTAACTCGGCTATTCGTAAGATCGCTCGTGTACGCCTTACCAATGGTATGGAAGTAACGGCCTATATCCCAGGTGAAGGCCACAACCTCCAGGAACACTCAGTGGTTATGCTTCGTGGTGGTCGCGTTAAGGATATTGGTGTCCAGTACACCGTTGTTCGTGGTCGCCTTGATACTGCTGGTATCGACAAGCGCCGTCGTGGACGATCTAAGTACGGAGCTAAGAAGCCTAAGACTGCGTAATCGTTCCTTATTTTTCTCTTAATCTCACCATGCGACATCCCCTCAACAATAAGCACCCTCGCCGCCCCGATTCTGAATACAATTCAGAGGCGATCTCTCGTTTCATAAACACTGTTATGCTCGACGGCAAGAAGGATACGGCCCGCAAAGTCGTATACGACGCGCTAACTATTATCTCTAAGGGCGGCGAAGTAGATGCACTTGAGACCTTCGAGACTGCTATCCGCAATGTTTCTCCTCTTATGGAAGTCCGCTCACGCCGCGTCGGTGGGGCAAACTACCAGGTTCCTCGCGAGGTTCCTCAGCAGCGTCGCGTATCGCTCGCGTACCGATGGCTTATAAACGCAGCACGAGCACGCAAGGGAAAGCCTATGGCCCAGAAGCTTGCTGACGAGATCATGCTAGCCGTAAACAATGAGGGTTCTGCAATCAAGAAGAAGGACGACATGCACCGCATGGCGGATTCCAACAAGGCATTTGCTCACTTCGCTTGGTAGCATCGAGATTTTAGTTCTAGAAAACCACACCACTGTGCCAAGGGGTGGTTTTCTTTTTGTCTTTATGTTCAAGGAGTATACTAGTTGAGACAGCATTAATTAGATAACATATATATACGATGGATCACGAAATGAAACACGAGGGCATGCCTGAAATGATGGCTAAGGACCACAAGCACGGTCATCACCATGGCCCACACAGCTATTGGTCGAGTTGGTGCTCACCGGTTGGTCTTGGAATCTTTTTCCTCACGACTGCTCTCGGCGCTGCAATTGCAGTCTACACACTCCTTAATCTTATTGGAGCTATCATGAGCTTTGTCCACCCAGCACCAACGTACTCATATCCTTCAAGTATGGGAACTCCTGCTGAAACGTCAGGAAGTGCGACGATGTCCCAGTAGTACTTGTCCCCCAATACTATTCGCAAAAAGCCCGCGCCAAAGGCGCGGGCTTTTACTATTAACAACCCGAATACCAAGCTCCTGTCGTATACTTTCTCTATATGGAGAAGAACGAACTACGACAAGTGTGCGTAACAAGTACGCATCTTCAATCAGAACCTACTGATGCTGCACGAATTAAAATCGAACTACTCTTTGGTGAGCGGGTGCAGGTATTGGAAGATTGTGGCGAGTGGCTCCGTGTCAAAACCATTATTGGTGATTACGAGGGCTATCTAAAATCAACCCATACAGGAGAAACGTTTGATGCTACTCACCGCGTATGCGAACGAGCTATACCGGTACACAACGAACCTTATTTTAAAGGCGCCTCTACGCTGGGACCGCTATATTTCAATTCATTAGTAACCGTTGAAGAAAGTCAGGACACGTCAGAAGGTCTTATGCATAAGCTTCGTGGAAGTGGATGGGTGTATGATTGCCATCTATCCGATATTAATTACAAAGCCCCCGATTTTCTTGAAGAGTCGTTGAAATTCCTTGGCACGTCCTATGGGTATGAAAAGCGAGGTACGCTTATCGATTGCTCAACATTGGTGCAGGCTGGTTGTATTGCTGCTGGAATTACCTGCCCGTATGACGTTAAGAGTGGGGAAATGGAAACTTTGGGAGAAGCATTCGACGTTAATCCAGATTTCTCAAATCTGCAGCGAGGAGACTTGGTATTTTGGACAAAGGATAAGGGAAGCCATGTGGTAATTATGGTTGATGAAAGAAATTGTTTCCATGCAACGACCGCAAATCCTTATCACAAAGCATTGATTCAGCCGCTCGCTGAAGTAATACATGATCAGGCGCGTGATAATAACGGTCCTATTACAAGCGTCCGGCGATTCCCAGGATACGCCAAACACTAGAGAAACCGTGTCTTTGACAGGGTTTCTGCGTTTAGTATTCTGACAAAGGAAAAGAAAGGTAGGTCTCTATGACTACGATGATTTTTGATAGTCAGATTGCCTCCTTAGACGAGGCACTCTACGGCATTCATATTCCGGAAGATATACGGAAGACGCTCGCGCTGGTTGGCGTAAACTATATTTCCTTCGATGGAAGACTGCACCAAGGGCAAATCGTTGTACATCAGGAACTTGTGAGTGAAGTGCGATTCCTGTTCACTCAGTTGTTCTCAATGAAATTTCCTATTGCACAGGTGGTGCCAGTCTGTGTATATGACTGGAACGACGATCAATCCATGCGGGCAAATAACAGTTCCGGGTTTAATTTCCGCATGATTACGGGAACCGATCGATATTCTGAACATTCGTATGGGTGGGCACTCGACCTAAACCCCATGCTCAATCCGTGCATGACGAGTGACGGAAGAATCAATCCTCCTGGCGCTTTTCATGACGCGCACATGCCCGGCACGCTTACGCGTGAAAGTTCGGCCGTGAAGCTCTTTACGTCCAATGGGTGGACGTGGGGCGGCAACTGGCAGACCCTTCGGGACTACCAGCATTTTCAGAAGCCGCTTAACCGCACGGCCCTGACCTAGGCTCGACTTACACAGGTCGAGCCTACCTTCTTGCCTTTTAGGTACCAAAAACGTATTCTATATACAACGCCTCAGCGGGACTTTTTACTACCAAGTGAGTTAGTAATAAGAAAAGTACTCTTTTCATTATTGCGAACGAACGCAGGGAGCAAGACGCGAAGCGGCTTATTTTTTATCTATCTCTATGAACCGCGATTATCCACTAGAAAAGGTGCGCAACTTCGGCATCATCGCCCACGTCGACGCCGGAAAGACAACGACGTCTGAACGCGTGCTCTTCTATACCGGTTCCCAGCACAAGATTGGTGAAGTGCACGACGGAGGCACTACTACTGACTGGATGGAACAGGAGCGCGAGCGCGGTATCACTATTACTTCTGCTGCTATTACCTGTTTCTGGACTCGTACCAACGAACCAGACAAGAAGGATCTTTCAAAGAAATATCGTTTCAACGTTATCGACACACCAGGTCACATCGACTTCACAGCTGAGGTGAAGCGATCGATGCGTGTTCTCGATGGTGCTATCGTCGTATTCGACGGTGTTGCGGGTGTTGAGCCACAGTCTGAAACTAACTGGCGCTACGCTGACGAAGCAGGTGTGCCACGCGTTTGCTTCATCAACAAGCTCGACCGTACGGGAGCTGACTTCGAGCGTTCATACGCAACGATTCTTGACCGTCTTTCAAAGAAGGCTGTTCGTGCACAGATTCCTATGGGAGCGGAAGGTGACTTCGAAGGAGTCATCGACCTCCTTAGCATGAAGGCATATACCTTCACGGGAAACATGGGTGAGGACGTAAATGAAGGCGAAATACCTGAAAAGTACAAGGCAGAAGCTGAAAAGTACCGTGCTGAATTCATTGAGCGCATTGTCGAACAAGACGAAGCTCAGATGAACGCATATTTCGAAGGAAATGAGCCATCGTATACGGAACTACAGGCGTCACTTCGTAAGGGAGTTATCGCAAATGAAATCTTCCCAGTTTACGCAGGTTCTGCACTTAAGAATAAAGGAGTACAGCTCGTTCTCGACGCGGTTGTTGACTACCTTCCAAGCCCACTCGACCTTCCACCAGTAAAGGGAATCAACCCTAAGACTGACGAAGAAGTAACTCGTAAGCCAGATGACTCTGAGCCGTTCACCGCGCTTGCTTTCAAGCTTCAGACTGATCCATTCGTGGGAGCGCTCACCTTCTTCCGCGTATACGCAGGAACGGTGTCAGCAGGTTCTTACATCTTCAACGCAAACACTGGTACCAAGGAACGCATCGGACGTATTGTTCGTCTCCAGGCCGACAAGCGTGAAGAAGTTGAGAAGGTGTTCACCGGAGAAATTGCCGCATTCGTTGGTCTTAAGGACACGAAGACGTCACACACTCTCTGTGATGAAGCCAATCCAATCATCCTTGAGCAGATTGTCTTCCCAGAGCCAGTTGTTTCGCTCCGGATCGAACCGAAGACCAAGGCCGACCAGGAGAAGATGGGTATGGCTCTTAAGAAACTTTCTGATGAGGATCCTACGTTCCGTATTAGTTCAGATGAAGAGACTGCAGAGACTATCATCGCAGGTATGGGTGAACTCCACCTTGAAATTCTTGTTGATCGTATGCAGCGTGAGTTTAATGTGGGCGCAAACGTTGGTAAGCCACAGGTGGCATATCGCGAAACCATTCTTGGAAACGCTGATGTCGACAACAAGTACATCAAGCAGACCGGAGGTAAGGGTCAGTATGGTCACGTGAAGATTCGCGTGAAGCATCTTGAACCACTTGATCCTGATGCAAAGGAACTCAAGAACGTTAAACGTGAAGATCACTTTGAATTCATCAATAACATTAAGGGAGGTGTTATTCCTCAGGAATATATCCCTGCTGTTGAAAAGGGAATTCGTGAGTCTCTAGGTCGCGGTATCCTCGCGGGATACCCAATCGTTGATGTATCAGTTGAACTTTACGATGGTTCCTCTCACGATGTTGACTCATCTGAAATCGCCTTCAAGATCGCTGCATCTCAGGCATTCCAGGAAGCTACACAGAAGGCTAAGCCTGTTATCCTCGAGCCTATTATGAAAGTTGAGGTCGTAGTTCCAGAGCAGTTTATGGGTGATATCACCGGAAACCTTTCAGGAAAACGCGCGTCTATCGAAGGAATGGAGGAGCGCGGTATGAACAAGGTCGTGAACGCAAAGGTGCCACTTTCAGAAATGTTCGGTTACACCACAACGCTTCGCTCAATGACAGAAGGTCGCGGTTCCATGACTATGGAGTTCGATCACTACGAAGTCGTGCCTTCGAACGTTGCACAGGATATTATCGCTTCTCGCAAATAAGCCCAGACTGTCCCGGTTTAGGGCGAGTCTTTGAGCTATCAAACAGAGGATATCATTGCAGCGCGTAAGTAGTTACGTTCTTGCTGCAATGGAAAACCGCTCTACCGAGCGGTTTTCCATTGGTTGACACCTTATAACTGTTGTATATACTTTAGTTATATGGCAAAAACAGTATTAAATGTGAAGACCGATGTAGACGTTAAGCGTGACGCTCAAAGGCTAGCGAAGAATATCGGCGTACCACTTTCAACCATTGTAAATGCACAGCTGAAGCGCTTTATTTCCGATGGTAAAGTTGAGTTTTCAGCATATTCCACCCAACCCCTTACCATCGAAGATATCAAACAAAAGACAGCTCCTGTTTTCAAAAAATATGGAGTCGACTACGCAGCACTCTATGGAAGTTACGCACGTGGCGAAGCGAAGGTTGGTAGCGACGTTGACTTGCTCCTGCGCTTCACACGTCCGCTTGGGCTAGAGTATTTCGACTTGCGTGAGGATCTTGAGATCGCGCTTGGGCGAGATGTAGACACGATTACCGAAGACAGCATGAACCAGTTTTTGCGACCCTATATTACCCCTGATCTAACAACAATTTATGGAGAAAAGTGATACCCCTTATATTGCACAAATGGCGCTTAATCTTGGGAAAATACGACGCTTCATAGAAGGCTCTGATTTACCGACATTTCTTGCAGATGAAAAGACTCAGGGGGCGGTACTAATGCAATTTTTACAAACCGGAGAGCTTGCAAAACGTGTTTCTCAAAAGACTAAGCATGCTATAGATATTGAATGGCCGAAGATTGCAGGACTTAGGAATTTGATTGTACACGAATATTACGGCGTTCTCTTGCCGGTATTGTGGGAAATCATTCAGAACGACCTTCCGGAAACTGAACGAGCGCTCGCGGACTACCTTGAGATGCATCCTTTTCTTGTTTAATGAAGTGCGTATAGTATTTATGATATGCGACGTGATGATAATTCTCCTGAATACATAGCCGAACTCACCGAACTGTTTCATGTGCTTGGAACAGGCCATGCTTCGGATATAAAAGCGGCGCGAGCTGGCATAGAACGCAATCGCTATGGTAGGAATGGTCGGCTTGCGGGTGCTATGGGTCGTGCATTCATTCTCGACCAGATAGAACGCATCTCAAGGTCTGACTCGATTATTAATCGTGCAGCATGTATCCGAGGGCTCGTGACAATAGGCTTTGATACAGCAGAGTTGGCATTTACAGAGACGATAGCTCTCGTACTCTCTGAGATCCAGCACGAAAGCGGAACTGTTCGAGAGGCAGCGCGGCGACTCATTAGTTATCTTCGGATGGGTGGCTATGGAAAGACTGCATCCGAATACAAGAAGCAAGAATCTGAGTATGTCGCATTTGTGCACGCGCTCGGCGCATTACTCATAGAGTATCGTGGTGACATAACGGAAAAGTATATAGAGAAACTAAAGCCGTCGGTATTTAAAACCATTGCTATTGCGTGGGACGAAGCGAATGTGCGAACCATATACGAACCGTGGATTTCTCAAAAAGATGCGAAAGACTATAACCCACCTGTACATGAATATAATGACCCTGATTGGGTCGACGAGAATGAGGTCAATCCGGAAGAGATTGAACGAGAATTATGGAGAACGTGCCAGGAAGGAAGTCCGAATGAAGCACGTAGGATACTAACACTGCTTGAGACAGCAAGTCGCAAGCGACTTGCTGTCGAGATGGAACTTTTCGGATTCAAGCCATCCGATACTGATGCTGTGGCAGTGTCCTTTACCATGTTCGGAAATGACTACGGACCATCTATTCTCACACGGCTACTTGACCAAGTGGTACGAGCTCGACGTATAAAGTATCCAGAAGAATTCTCCGGTGTTGTACGTGCCCTGCAGGGGTACGTGAACCATCGTATACAAAAGAATGTCCATGGAGAGCCGTATTCAGATATTCTCGTGAATGCAGTTGCAATGCGTGAGGAATACGGACGCCACAAGCCCAAAGATCTTGTTGCCTTTATGCAAACTATACGTGATACACACGATGCTATCGATGCGTATTTTCACGAATGGAAGATAGCAAGAGAAAAAAGTGCCAGAGAACATAAGGCTTGGATGCAGGAACATGGCTTTAATGATACGACTTTTGATCAAAGTCACGGCGGATGGGATTTCTATGAAAAGAAGATAATGCGTGAGGCCCTGTCGATAGCACACCATGCCCTTGATTGGTATGTTCAGGCCGAGCCATGGAATGTAAACCGCATGGACTCTCGTAAGCTTGCGGCAGTTGCTTGGAATGTCGTACGGCGCATAAATGAAGACTATCGCCAGGATCGTCGCGTGTTTCTCTCTTTAGTATCATCGGCAAGCTTATCTACGTTTGGTGGGTGGGCATCTCCTGGAGCTATTACCCAATCCGCTCTTGGCGCTACAAACGCTGTTCTCCGCGAATGTGCTGACCCCGATTTGTTTCTTCTTATAACAGAGGAGCAAAGGGATTGAAAGTCAAGCGTAACCGTCCGTCAATATTGAAACTCATCCATGGCTCAGCAACGCCATGATTTGATATTGGAGCCACAGGGTGGTCTTGTCGTATCCCCATCTTCCGGTACCGGAAAAACCTCTAGATCGTTCTTCGTATCGAGGGTGCATTGATCCACTAAAATCGCGCATACGTGGGTATATGCTGGTACCTACCAAAGTGCGTTTGGAATTAGGCTGGTACACTCTAATGATACCGAACGCCTCAGCGTTGTTTGGTTTTCAGCAGGTTCAATCCTACTTAACTTAAAGTAAGCAATCAGACAGGCAATGAATATGATACCTTTGAAAGAAATAAGATAGCCCTAGGCGAAGGAACGTCGATTCAGGATGTCGCCAAAAGAGCTCTTGCCTGGGAAAAGATACCAGATATAGGCCGCCGCAAAAATACAACGAATGGACTTATTGGAGCGAGTTTGATTGGCGGGGGCGGTGCTGTGTATGCAATAGCTGCAGGTTCTGCTCTCGCCGGCCCAATTGGATGGGGGTTTTGGGAGCAACGGTGGTCGGTATTCCAGCCACCCGTGGTATACAAAAATATATGCATTCAAGGAAAGAGAAAAAACACGCGAACAAATACAAGGAAATTTTTACTTGAGATGGATAATCTCTAAGTTTGCCACCAATATCTACCCACGAATTAGGTTAATACATACAGTATTAAAGAAGAGATTAGCACTAGCATCTCTTGGCTTTGAGTCAGAACAATAAATCAAGACAGAGCAAGAGCGGCTTTTGACTTTATTTATATACCATGGCACAATAGTTCCGCGACCGTAATCATAGCGGTACGCATGGGAGGAAGCGAATGAACGATTATTTCGAACGTTGTGGCCAAGTTGCTATGGCCAAGAACACTGTCATCAGCACGGTCATGCCCGAGCTGCGACAGCTCTGGGAATCGCGCAAAAACGTGTTCAGCAGTGCCGCTCGGGAAATCCAGGCGGCCCTCGACCATAGCAGTTTCAGCGACCATGTTGCCGAAGACCCGGTGGTGTGGGATATCATCTATCGGCCGATACTGACCGAAGTCGACTATGAACTCGAACGCGATTATGTTCTGGCGAGCCTTCTGGGCCCGATTATGGCAATCATCGCCGCCGACTACGACACTCGCTTCTGCGTGAAGATGCTCGAGGCGCGCGTCACTGTTGGCGCATAACGCCCACGATCATCGCAACCAGCTAAGGGTCTTGCTTCGGCAAGACCCTCTTCTTTTTCTGTGTACATGCAGCATTTGTTTATAATTCCCGTGCTTTACTACCTAATATGAAAACAATTTCTCATAACAGATTACGATTGTATCTGATTGTGTTGGCAGCATTATCATTCTTATCGTATGGATTTTGGTCGCTAATTACGCGAGAAGTAATGGTTCATCCTACGGATGAAGTCTCATCGTTCCTCCAAAATCTTGGTTTTCTTATGGCCGCAGGTTTTATATATGTTGTGGTGGCCACAAAGATGTTAGTGCTACCCCAAAACCGCAAGTATATAAAAGCATTTCTAGTGATAAACGTTTTCTTGATGGTGGCAGACATGGGCTATGTATTTTATGCCATTACAGGAGATCTTTCTGCCAGTTTTCTTAATC
>CAXUAR010000014.1:0-14100 GCA_964249155.1 uncultured bacterium
GTGTGCCATATGTATTGCCATGTCCCGAGTGTACGGGTTCCGCCATATGTGTGTGTGCATTACCGATGTAACTTGACAAATATTGCATAGACTAATATAGTCTTTTCAGGAAAACAGGGAGAATTCCAATGAGTTTCAGCTTTGTAATCAAGCCTGGCGACGGAGCGGCAGAGAGTTTGAATGGTGGCGACACCAAACATTTCTCATCAACGCCTGTCGCTGGTGAAATCGTTAGCTTCTGGTTGCCGCAAGAGATGGTTGAAGCCAAAGTGAGCAAGGTATCTCACGTCTACTTCGAGTCAAGAGTTCACACGGAATACATTCCCACGTTCGTACATGTGACAGTTCCTCGAAAGATATTCAATCGAATGGTGGATGAATATTCGCTTGATGACTGGAACTACTACGATCACACTTGCTAACCGTTCGACCAAAAGGAACAGCCCGTTCCTGCATGGTCGGGCGGTTTCTTTTGTAGACAAACATAGCCGGCAGAGTGAGGTTGGAACCCTAGGGTTCGTAGCTAGATAGAAGCTGATGCTGCGGCGGCTTGTGGACTTTGAGCAGGTGCGATGCGCTCTGTAAACGCGTAGTATGCGGCAGAGACGACAATGGCAAGGATAAGAAGGATGGCTATAAGAACGCCCCAAGGTGTTTGGCCTTTCTTTGTTGAAGCTGGAATGGGAGTGGTTTCTGTGTCCATATCTATCTTTACTATACTAGTCGTGTGATTTTCATGAAACTTACAGAGGATATACTAAGAAGGCTCATGCAAACCAAAATCAAAGAATAGTAGGTACGTCAAACGGAGAAGTCCCCAAAGACCTTTGACTTTGGGGACTTCCCGAATTCTTCATCAGAACTTTATAAGTTCTTCAGTTTTATTTTATCTCGAAGGGTTCTACTTTCCGTCTTTGTAAAGTTTCACGGAGCGAGCGAACGCTTCCTTCGCCACTGACGCGTCTTCAAACTCTCCAACCTCAACCACTTTCTTCTGCAGCTGCTTGTAGGTAGCGAAGAAATGAGAGATTTCCTTCAAAGTATGAGGATTTACGTCCTTTAGATCCGTGACGATGTCGAAACGAGGATCTCCAACCGGAACAGCGATGATCTTCTCATCTGCTTCGCCACCATCGATCATGTGCATTATCCCGACAGGGCGTGCCTGGAGCAGAATGCCGGGAAACAGCGCTTCGGTCGTAAGTACCACGACATCGAGCGCATCGCCATCATCCCAAAGCGTCTGTGGAACGAATCCATAGTCGAATGGGTATGCCTGCGCGGTGTGGTTAACGCGGTCGAGTGCAATGATGCCGGTTTCCTTATCTATTTCGTACTTATTCTTGGAGCCTTTCGGAATCTCGATGACGACGTTCATCTCATCAGCGGTGCCGGGAGCTATATCGTGAAGTAGGTTCATAGAGGTTTAGGATTATGACTGGTCGCTGATAGTGCCTCCCGACTCGTCGCGGGACTCTTCAGCATCTGAGACGCTGCCGTTGTCAGTAAAGCCGGTTTCTTCTTCCATGCTGAGCTCGCCTGATGCTTCATCTGCAACGTCGGGAATGATGATTGATTCAGTTCCATTGGTATCAGCTTCTGCAACCGTCTCGCTGTCAGGGTCTGCCATCGCTTCCTGCATCTCGCTTGCGCCTTCCGTAGCCTGCTCATCAAGCGTAGCTTCAGACGGTGTCTGGTCAGGCCTGAGAGAAACATCTGCATCAGCTTCTGCCACTGATTCGCCGCCTACGGAGAGGATGTCGATGTTCCAACCTGTGAGCTTTGCCGCAAGTCGTACGTTCTGGCCACCGCGACCGATAGCGAGTGACTGCTGGTCTTCGCTCACGGTAACGGTAGCACGGTGGTCTGCTTCGTCGAGTACTACCTCAATAACCGTTGCAGGACTAAGTGATTCCTTTATATAGTTAATCATGTCCTCAGACCATTCGATGATGTCGATGCGCTCGCCGCCGAGTGCGCCCATGACGGTCGAAACGCGAACGCCGCGCTGGCCGACCAATGCGCCCACAGGATCGACGTGCGGGTCAGTAGAAGCGATCGCGATCTTCGTGCGGGAACCTGCTTCACGGGCAAGACCCTTAACTTCAAGTGAACCGTTTGCGAGTTCAGGTACTTCAGCTTCGAAGAGCTTGATGAGGAATTTAGGATGCGAGCGTGAAAGGCGGAGGTATACGCCACGGAATCCTTCGTCTACGGTATAAAGGAAGGCACGGATGCGCTCTCCTGGTCGGAAGCGTTCGCCAGGAATCTGTTCTTCGTACGGAATGATGCCGGTTGCACGGCCAAGGTCCACGAAGATAGCGCCGCGCTCAACGCGCTGCACGATACCGGAAACTATCTCGCCCTTCTTGTGGCCGAACTCGTCGAGGATCGAAAGCTTCTCAGCTTCCCGGATCTTCTGGATCACAACCTGCTTTGCTGTCTGTGCGGCGATGCGGCCGAAGTCGTCTTGCGGCTCAAGAGGGAATATAAGTTCGCCGCCGAGCGTTGCCGCGCGCATGATGCGTTTAGCGTCTTCGAGGAGGATGTGCTTTTCGGCATCGAAGCGGGGAAGTTCTCCTTCTGGAGTGTCGTCGTGCTCATGGCCGAAACGGTCATGGCTCTCCGCTGCTGCTGCGAGTTGCTCTTCTTCCTCAGGATCGGGAAAACGCACCATTGAGTCGTCCACGATAGTTTTTACCTGTTCAAAGGTTACACCTCCCGAGTTCATGTCGAGCTTGGCACGCACGACCTGTCCGCGCTTCCCATACTCTTTCTTGTACGCAGTCGCCATCGCTGATTCTATAGCTTCCATCATGGTGGAGCGAGAGATACCGCGGTCTTCGAATTCTCCAAGCACTGAATGTATCGTTTTTAGGTCCAACATATTCTTCTGTATTTAATTGTACGCACGCACGTAATAAGCCTGTCTAACCTCTTTCTAAAGAAAAAGCCCGCGGGGGCGGACATCTCAGACCTCTATAAGATACCATATATAAGTATGATGCGTCAAAAGTACGGACTGTTCGAGGGGATTGAAGCGCTATGGGCTCTATCCTATAGTAGGTTTGTGTGGTTTAATACGAAAGAAGGCAGCGCTTTGCCGCCTTTTGATCGTTGAGAAGGAATTAGGAAAATGCCAAGGCAATCGTTTCGGGTCGCTGTAGGTGTCGCGCTCATCATCGGCTTCGCTTTACCGGCACACGCTGGGGAGAAGGAGCCGAAGAAAACCCTTGAAATTCCGCACTGCATTCACTCGCTCGGAACTGCCGCCGTTCGGGTGGCACCAGAAGCGAAGAATTGGTGGAGTGGACAGAATCTCGCTTCGCCAGAAACAGTGGTGAAAGCCATCGTTCAGCAGTCCGGCTGCTTTACGCTCGTCGATCGCGGCGTCGCTATGGCGCTGGCAGATGAGGAGCGTACACGAGCCACTGCCGGAAATCTCCGTCGTGGTTCGAATATCGGGCGAGGGCAAGTGCGCGCAGCCGACTACATCATCGTGCCGACGCTTATGTCTCAGAACGCGCATGCCGGTGGTACTGGCTTGGGCGGCTTGCTTGCTTTTGTGCCGGGTATCGGGTCAATCGCAAGCGCCGTCGCTGGCGGCCTGAACATCAGCAAGAAGACCGCGAATGTTCACCTCGAAATCGTCGACGTACGCTCGAGTGAGGTCGTCGCTTCCACTGATGGCTTCGCGAAGAAGAAGGATTTCAGCTGGGGTGGTGGTGGCGCAGGCCTGGGCTCAAGCGCTTTTGCCGCCGCCGGCGCGACTGGCTATACGGACACGGAGATTGGGCAGGTCATTATGACTGCCTATGTCGATGCGTACGTGAAGCTCGTTGCGCTACGAGGGGGAATTACCGCCTCGCTTCCTGTTGTGGCCGGTTCTACCTCGCCAATGGTGCAGGAGCTGCCCGCGGCTCAAGAATCGGTGACGACTACGCGTGCCTCCATGCTTCGTGCGTCTGCATCGACGAGCGGCGCGGTGGTTCGATCGCTTCCGGTTGGCACGATACTCTACCCGACTGGACAGAAGTCCGGGGCATGGCTCGAAGTTGCCGACGAAGTCGGGACCCACGGCTGGGTCTCGTCGCTTTCGGCGGGTGGACACTGACAGTATCGCATGCGCTCCATGCGCATTCCGCCGCTTCCAGAGGAAGCGGCGTTTTCTTTTCTCCATTCTTTTCCCCCGCACACTCGCAAAATTTCCTACTGCAAATTACCGCATGACCGCTATACTAAGGAAAGCATGCAAGTATCTGAAACTGAACTGAAAGATTTTATTCTCGATTCGGGACTCGTGTCCCGCAAAGATGTTGACGCTGCAGACGTCGAAGCAAGGGAGCGCAAGCAATCGCTCGGCGACATACTTGTGTCGCAAGGTGCACTCTCAAGCGACGCATTGCGTCGTATTAAGGCATACGTGCTCGGTATTCCGTTCGTAAACCTTAAAGACCTCAAAATCTCGTTCGATATTCTCTCACTCATTCCGGAGCCTATCGCGCGCGCCCATAGTATCATCGCCTTCAAGAAGAGCGAGTCCGAGCTCGAAGTGGCGATGCTCGATACGGAAGACCTTCCGGCTATCGACTCGGTGCGCAAGAAGACTGGGCTCAAGATATTGCCGCGCCTTACCGATGACGAATCGATAAAACACTCGCTGCTACAGTATCAGAAATCGCTGAAGGAAGAGTTTGGCGCCCTTATAACGACTGAGGCAGGGAAACTTACCGTAATAAAGGAGAGTGATGGTGTCGATGCGTCAGACGAGGACTTGAAGAAGATGGCGGAAGACCTACCTATCGTGCGCATCGTCGATACGCTTCTTCGTCACGCTATCCTACAGGGCGCTTCTGACATTCACATCGAAGCGCTTGAGAACGAAGTCATCGTGCGCTATCGTATTGACGGCATTTTGCATGACGCCATGACGCTGCCGAAGGCAGCGTCGCCCGGAATCGTCGCGCGCATCAAAGTACTTGCAAACTTGAAGCTCGACGAGAAGCGCTTGCCGCAGGACGGCCGGTTCAAGATGGAGACCGAAGCAGACAAAGTATCGTTCCGCGTCTCCCTGCTCCCTACGTACTTCGGTGAAAAAATTGTCATGCGTCTTTTGCGCGAAACGGGCGAGGGCTTTACGCTCGACGCGCTCGGCCTCCATGGTGATCCGCTTGAGCGTATTCATCACGCCATGAAGCAAACGACGGGTATTATTCTCATTTCCGGACCAACGGGTTCTGGAAAGACGACGACGCTCTACACCGTGCTCGATATTCTTAATACACCTGACATAAACATTTCTACCGTTGAAGATCCGATCGAGTACCAGATGAAGCGCGTGAACCAGACGCAAGTGAATCCCGCTATCGGCTTTACCTTTGCAAATGGTCTTCGCGCGCTGCTGCGCCAAGACCCGAACATCATCATGGTCGGAGAGATTCGCGATGCAGAGACGGCATCGCTCGCGATAAACGCTGCACTTACAGGCCATCTCGTGCTTTCAACTATCCACACGAACTCTGCAGCGGGTGCCATTCCGCGCCTTATCGATATGGGAGTCGAACCATTCCTCCTCGTCTCGACGCTTCGCTTGGTGGTAGGGCAGCGCTTGGTGCGCAGACTCTGCGATGGCAAGGCGCAGTACACGCTCGATGCCGTGTCGCGCGACAAAGTCGCGCCAGCAGAAAAGTTTCAAGCAGCGCTTGGAGCCCTCACATCCGAGAAGCTCGTCAAAGACGGCGTCTCACTCGACACTCTTCCGTTTTATAAGCCAACGTCGTCGAGCGAGTGCGAAGACGGATACCATAGCCGTATCGGTATCCATGAGATCATGACCGTCTCTCCCGCTATTCGTGACCTTATTCTGCATAATGGAACACCAGACAACATCGAAGACCAGGCGCGCAAAGAAGGTATGCTCACGATGCTCGAAGATGGTATTTACAAAGCAGCGCGTGGAATTACGAGTCTTGAAGAAGTCTTGCGCGCAGTCTCAGAGTAAGAAAATACAGGCCGAAAATAGGTAATTTGACAAGAATGCAAAAAGGTTGACAAAAATCAACTAAATATATATATTCCTTTATGGAATGTCATGATGACATACCCCTGGATATACGGCGTTCGCCACACTCCAGGTTTGTACCACCAACCTCCAACTTAGGAGAACGGCAATGACCGATCCGGTCAATCTCAATGCTCACCCCATCAAGATCGTGAAGGGCATGCTCGACGAATTGCCGGACGGCACTATCGTTCTGCGCGGCGTGATCGATCAGGATTCGCTCAAGCATATCCGCGTCGCTGCCTATCAGCGCGGCGTGATGCTCCGCAAGGACATCATGGATGGCTACGAAACGGGAGCACAGCTTCCGGACGTCGAACTCGGTCTGCGTGGCCAGGATTTCGATTCTAGTCGTGGGATCTTTATCTTGAAGAACCCCGTGTATGCGATCGACGGCTGGCAGCGTATCTCGACCGGCCTGAAGTATCTTGATACGGTTGCGGACGGTTCGGTGCGCCTCGGCGCGATGATCCGTTTCGATTCGACCGAGGAATACGAACGCAAGCGCTTCGAGACCTTGAACGGTAGCAGTCGTGCAAAGGTTTCGGTGAATGTCATGGTTCGCAATAAGAAGGACGACAGTCCGGCGATCCTGATGCTCTACGGCCTTTCCCACACGGATAAGCTGTTCGTATTGCAGAACCGTATCGCTTGGGGCCAGAACATGGCCCGTGGCGAGCTGCTCTCGGCATACTCGATGTTGAAGATCGTTGGTAAGTTGCACGGCCACAAGATCGCTGGCAACAATAACCGTATAGATCTTCTGGCTGCAGCGCTCGATCGTGGTGTCGACCTGTTCGGCATCCAGGTGATGCGCGATAACGTGAAGGCATTCTTCGACCTGGTCGATGAATGCTGGGGCGTACGGCGCATCCACTTCCGCGAAGGCGCAACGTACATGAAGGCCACCTTCCTCATGGTGCTCGCCCGGCTCTTGTCGGACCACTATGATTTCTGGAAGGTGCCGGACGAACGTCGTCTCTTCGTCGAAGCGCCGCTTCGGCGCAAGCTCGCGCAGTTCCCGATCAATGACCCTCAGGTCATTCAGCTGTCGGGTGCGAGCGGAAAGGCAAGCGAGGTGCTGTACATGCTCCTGCGCAATCACCTCAATCGCGGCAAGACGACCAAGCGGTTGACTTCGCGCAACGTCGACGGCATGCCGTCGTTCGATGACGAAGCCGAAGCAGCGTAAGCAGTCCAAACTCCAGGCGACAGTGTTGTCCGGGGTAAGGAGGAGTATGAAGAAGCGTAAGCGCCACGAATCCACGCAGTCCTTAAACCGACGTGCCAAGAAATGCATCGCAAGAGCTCGGAAACATCTCGGAGATGCTGAGTGCATTATTGGAGACGCTTGTGAGGGATTGGGATACGTTCAACTCTAAACAGCTCACTCCAGTGGGCTGTTATTTTTTACCCGAAATCAGTGAAGAATTGCGTGCTAGAATTTTTGTAATGAAATTTCGCGTAACCGTGAAGACGAGTGAAGGTGCACAAGAAGTGCAGACCATCGAAGCGGAAAATCGCTTCACGGTATATGGAGAAGTGGAGAAGACGGGCGCATCGGTCGTCGATATTGGAGAGGGCGGAGGATTTACGTTTCCCAAGTTATCAAACATTCGCTTTGGTACCGGCATAAAGACTGAGCCGAAGATAACGTTTACGAAGAATCTCTCAGCTATGCTTGGAGCAGGGCTTACGCTATCGCGCGCACTCAGCGTCATCGAGCGACAGGCGACGAATGTGTACTTTAAGAGCGTCATCGTAACGCTTGAGAACGGCGTGAAAGCCGGATCTGCGTTCCACGAATCACTTATGCAGTTCCCGACTATCTTCTCGCGCCTGTTTATAGCAATGACCAAGGCCGGTGAAGAGTCGGGCAAGCTCGCCGACACTCTTAAAGTTGTTGCGCGCCAGATGGAGACCTCCTATACGCTTACGAAAAAGATAAAAGGCGCGATGATCTACCCATCGATCATCCTTGTGGCAATTTTCATCATCGGTGTTCTGATGCTTATGTTCGTAGTACCGACACTTGCGAGTACGTTCCGTTCGCTCGGTTCAGATCTGCCCTTTGCAACACGAGCTATTATTTTCCTGTCGGATTTTGTCGTACACAACATTATTATCGTCATCGGCACCGTCGCGCTCGTTAGTATAGGAGGGTATTCGTTTATTCACTCCAAGATCGGCGCAACAACTGTCCTTTCTGTCTCCCGCCGTCTCCCGGTTATTGGCATGCTTGTGCGTGAGACGTACAGCGCGCGCGCAGCACGCACTCTGTCTTCGCTTCTTTCTTCGGGCGTCGAGATGCTTACTGCAATCGCCATCACCGCAGAAGTGGTAGGTGAGAATTCTTTCGGCACGGTGCTGAGAGAAGCAGAGGAGCTTGTTAAAAAAGGGGAGCCACTTTCAAAGGCATTTCAGAATCATCTCAATCTTTATCCGGTATTTGTCTCTGAGATGATTATGGTCGGCGAAGAGACAGGAAAGGTATCTGAAATGCTTGGACAAGTTGCTGAGTATTATGAGAACGACGTCGAAGCGCGAACCAAAGACCTCTCAACCATTATCGAGCCAATACTTATGCTCTTCATTGGTGTCTTCGTGGGCGTGTTCGCGCTCGCCATGATCGCTCCTATCTACTCACTCTCAGATAAAATCGGCTAAGCACGCGGTATCATACGTGCATATGCAGATGAAGGCACACCGCGGCATGTCATTCATGGACGTTATTGTCGGTACGGCTCTCATGCTGATTATTTTCACTGCACTTACCGGACTCTTGCGATCCTCTATTGAAGTTTCAGCGCTTGCAAAAGATAAGTCGATTGCAACAACGATTGCAGAAAGCCAGATGGAGTACTTGCGCTCTCTTTCATATGATTCCGTTGGTACGGTCGGTGGTATTCCTGCTGGCTTTGTGCCACAGATTTCAACAACTACCCAGAACGGTATTGTGTTCACGGTCCGTACCTTTATTGACTATAAGGACGACCCCGCAGATGGCTTAGGTGCAGCGGACACGAACGGCATCACGACAGACTATAAGGAACTGAAAGTAACGGTTAGCTATGTACTATCGGGTAACACAAAAAGCGTAGATCTTATTTCTAACTACGCACCGCTAGGACTAGAGACCACGACGGGCGGAGGCACGTTAAAGGTAAACGTCGTGGGAGCCAGCGGAGTTCTAATATCCGGTGCAAATGTGCGTATACAAAATACGAGTGTTGTGCCGTCTATCGACCTCACGACCTTTTCCGATAGTACAGGAGTGGTATTCCTTCCAGGTGCGCCAACCTCTACGCAATATCAAATCACGGTGACGAAGGCGGGGTATTCGAGCGCACAAACGTATGCACGTGATTCAAATAATCAGAATCCGACACCTGGCTACCTCACGGTTGTGAAGGATCAAACAACGACGGCAACCTTTGCCATCGATCTTCTGGCAGCGCTCACTATGCATACGTTTACACCCATCGCGACGAGTACCTTTACTGACACATTCTCTTCTGGCACGTCTGTCGCATTGTTCAATAGCACCGTGCTGTCCTCGGGGTCGATTCAGCTTTTGGGAAGCCCTGGTTCGTATCCGCCAGCGGGAAGTGCCATAAGTAGTCCAATCCAGCCGACCTATCTTGCGGGGTGGCTGTCTGCGACAGCGACCACAACGGCACCTGTCGGAACTAGTGCGAAATACCATGTTGTCGATGGAAACGGCACACGGCTCCCCGACACCGCGCTTCCGGGAAATGCATCTGGATTTACGGGTACTGTGAGTCTCATCAGTATTTCAACGACGACCTACCCCGTACTCGCACTCTCAGCCGATCTCACATCGAGCTCTGCATCATCCACCCCTCAAATAAATGACTGGGCCGTATCATATTTACGTGGGCCGATACCTATTGGGAACATTCCGTTTACGCTCACGGGCGCAAAGACTATTGGCTCTACTGGCGCGGGTGCACCTATATATAAGACAACAACGGCAACCACGACGAACGCGTCTGGCGTGCTGCCCCTTACGCTTGAATGGGACGCATACGCACTTAGCCTGCCGGGATATGACGCTGTTGAGGCATGCAATGCACCACCCTACGTGCTTCCACCAGGGAGTACGAACGACGTCTCACTCATTCTTGCTTCGAGCACGCCGAATATGCTTCTGGTGTCGGTAACTACGAGCGCCGGCGGGCTTGCCGGCGCAACAGTCACGCTTTCTCGCCTGGGCTATACAAAGACCGTTACAACCACTGGCTGCGGAAGCGCATACTTCGGTGCCATTACCAACTCGTCTGGGTATACCATTACTGTTTCAAAGTCCGGCTATACTACCTTTAGCGCTTCCAGCATTACGCTTGCCGGCCATACTTTTTATGCAGCATCTCTTGAATAACATACGCGTGCGTGGGTTCACGCTCATCGAGCTTCTTACGGTAATTGCCATTACTACGGTCGTTATCCTCGCCCTCACCTCTGTGATACGTTCCTTTTACATAAACAATGCGTATTTGCTTGAACGAACAGAGTCGTTAAGTAGCGCGCAACGCGGTATAAGCGATTCGATTAAAAATATTCGTGAAGCCTCGTATGGAGATGATGGTTCATACCCTATCGCTATGGCAGGAACTTCAACTATTACCGTGTACTCAAACTTCGATAACGATTCGTCCGTAGAGAAAGTGCAATACGTCCTCATAGGAACAAATTTCTATCGAGTCGTGTATGACGCAACGGGATCTCCCCCGGTATATAATTCAACACCAACAAGCACAACTACTATTGCTACCTATGCACGCAATGCTTCTAGTACGCCCTTGTTTACGTACTTCGATAGCAACGGTACTCAGCTTTCAACAACGTCACCAATTATTGCAAGCATCTCGTCAGTACGGGTCTCACTACTCGTCGACCTAAATCCTGACCGCGCACCAAACGTATTCACACTCACCGAAACGGCAAAGTTACGGAATATTAAAAATTAACACGTATGAAAAAATATTCTTACAATACTTTCTACCCAAAACCTGCAGCACGAGGCTTCCTCATGCTGCTTACCCTTGTCTTTGGAGCAGTATTTCTGACCGTACTCGCCGCGCTCTCAAGCTTCTCCATTACACAAAATCACGCGCAAAGTAATGCAACAGGTAAATCACGTGCGCTTGCGCTCGCTGAAGCAGGACTTGAATACTATCGATGGTTTCTCGCACATAATCCTGGGAATCTTACGAATGGTACAGGACAGCCCGGGCCGTACGTACTCACTCAGACAGATCCTGAGGGCGAGAATATCGGTACGGTGTCTCTTGCCATCTCTGGCAATATGTCATGCGGCCAAGTCACCTCCATCGACCTTACGGCAACCGGTCGTCCTTCGGATGGTTCAAATACATCGCGTACTATTGCTGCACGCTACGCGCAACCGACCGTTGCCACATACTCATATATTTTGAACGATAGTGTGTGGGCTGGCTCTGACCGCATAATAAATGGCCCGTATCACTCCAATGGAGGTATACGCATGGACGGCACGACAAATGCACCCGTTACGAGTTCACTTTCTTCATGGGTGTGCACTAGTGACTTCGGTTGCTCAACAAACCAAACCCAGAATGGAGTCTTTGGAAGTGGATCAAATCCCTCGCTCTGGAGTTACCCCTCGCCACAAGTGGACTTCAACGGTATTGCTGCTAACTTCACCTCGCTCAAGACAAAAGCTCAGTCCTCGGGTATATACCTTGCACGGTACAGCTCAGGATCTTCAAGTAATTCGTCATATTGGCGAGGATACCATCTCATTTTCAATGCCAATGGTACGGTTACGGTGCGAAAAGTTACAAATACACAGTCGCTTACTGTGCAGCCTATAAATAGTGCAGACACCACAACAGACCATACGGTCATAAGTAGTGAAAGCAATTTTGCTTCCTATACTCTTCCCTCAAGCTGCGGACTTATCTACGTGGAAGACAACGTATGGGTTGAAGGTGTAATCCCTGCAAAAGTTACACTCGTTGCGGCAAATGTTATAACGACCGGTGTCACTCCAAACATAATGCTCCCAAATAATATTACGTATTCTGGAAGTAGTAATCCTGGGCTCACGGCTATTGCACAGAACGATGTGCTCGTGACCGGTGACTCGCCAAACACTATGAATCTTTCGGGAATATTTATAGCGCAAAACGGAGCCTTTGGTCGTAATTACTTTGGCTGTCCGAGTATCTACGAACCGCGTAGCTCGCTTACTATTCATGGTACGACCGTTTCCAATAAGCGTACGGGCACAAAATGGGTGAATGGCTGTATTACTGGGGATGCTGGGTACCAACTACGCACCGATGCATTCGATAGAAACCTTGCAACAGACCCGCCACCTTTCACACCGACCATTAGTACTGACTATCAATTCGTCGACTGGCAAGAAAAATAGACCTCGTTCCTATATACTGAGTCAATGAAAGGAAAGACCTATGATGAGCTGTTCCGATTCGGAATGTTCTGGAGAATTGGATATGGTACCGTGCGTTTTATCGTCGGCCTCGTTCTCTTGCGCTACATTGGTACTCCTCTTTCTGATATCTTTGCCCGTACCTTTAGAAGTGAGTTTTTTGAAGAGCCGAGAGAACATTTTATACACGCGGTGAGTCCTTTCGCGCATCATTTCTCATTTGAAATTACCTATTTTCTCGCCATCTATCTCATCTTTTGGGGCGCTATCGACGTATCTCTTTCAATACAACTCCTTCGCCTGAAACTCTGGGCATTCCCGCTCACTATGTGGCTCATATCGCTCTTTGTAGTGTATGAAGTGTATCGCTACACGCATACTCACTCCCTAATACTTCTCGGGATTATCATTATCGATCTTTTCCTCATTTTGCTTATCAACGGCGAATTCAAACGCGTGAAAAGGAATTTGATAAAATCTCAAGAGTCACTGTCTTAAATTTTGCTGACAGTATGGAGCGACGCTTGTATCTTGAGTGAGGGGAGATATCAGTGTTCAGGTCACATATTGCAGGTTCAGGAGTCGAAAAAGACTGCCTCAGATGATCAACAGGCATGTGGGAAAATGATATGAATATCATCGGCTTTGACGTGTCGAAGAATGAATTAGTGTGTGCAACAGAGAACACTCTGGATGTTGGCAAGAGGTTACTCCGCACCTCTGCTGACCTCGCCCAACTCAAAGTATCGGTGTCACACATGAAGAAAGGGTTTGCCGAGCACTGGAACGAGCAGAAAGCTGCGCAGGCTGCCTTGCTTCGTCTTGGAAAAGCCCATCGAGGAAGCGATTGTGGCAGTACGCAAAGAAGGAATTGCGGTCACCGATCCTCTGAAGCGTGCACTGCTCGCCTCGCTCCCCGGCGTGGGAGACACGCTTGCCGCAACCATTGAAGCGAGGTGGGAGACGTCGAGCGTTTCCAGAATGTGAAAGCATTCATTGCATATGTAGGACTTGATTCCAAAGTCAGACAGAGTGGTGCATCACTCAATCGAAACTCGAAGATCACTAAGCGTGGCTCGCCGTACTTGCGGCGTGCCGCATATATTACAGCGAGTATCGCCCAGCGGCATGATGTGACTCTTGGGGAGTATCATCTCAAAAAGCGCGTTGAGGGAAAGCGGTACAAGGAAGCAACTGTGGCCAATGCCCGGCATCTCCTTGCACGAGCGTATGCAGTGCTGAAGAGAGGTACTCCCTACGTTGTCCACACGTGAAAACTTGTGGGGAGATTACAGGTCTGGAACTTTTTTGCACTATATGGTAGGTTCTGTCTAGACTTAATCTATCTCGGAGAAGAGCAATGGACGTAAGCCCTGGCGCACAAATCATTATCGGGCTTGTGCTCGCCGTCATCTGCTTCATCGTGGTGACGCGTAGCATCAAGAAAAAATTTGATGAAACTAGCACCGATTAGGCTAGTAACTGAGACTTTGGAGGGACTCACGCGTTGAATCCCTTTCAATTTATTGCTGACAGAAACAGAGGACGTTCGAACCATCTCACCCGACATGAGAGCGGAAGC
>CAXUAR010000015.1:0-2648 GCA_964249155.1 uncultured bacterium
GTGCCGAATCAAATTCCGGCCAAGAGAGTCTGTGGATAGTTTTCGCAGTCTGCCCTCCTTGTAACTCTCCATAAAGAGCTTCGGCGAGGTGCGGCGCAAGCGGTGCAAGGATTATCAAAAACGATTCAAAATCACTTGCTGATATGCTCGGCACCTCTTCAAGAGCGTTCATAAGGATCATAAGAGCTGAAACAGCTGTATTGGTCTTAAAGCGTTCAAGGTCACTAGCGATTTTGCGCGCTGCGCGCGCAAGTGCCTTCTGTGCTACCAAAGTACTTTTGTCTTCTTGGTCGTCCTTTTTTCTGGCGCTAATAACCTTCTTACGAAGCGTGTAGATACGATCCAGGAATCGGCGCATGGCTTCAATGCCTTCATGCTTCCACGGATAGCTACCAGCTTCATTGTATGGACCGATAAACGCCAAGTACATGCGCACGGCGTCAGCGCCGTACTTTTCTACGAATTCGTCCGGATTAAGAACGTTGCCCCAACGCTTGCTCATTTTCTGGCCGTCGGTACCGAGAATAAGTCCGCGATTAAAGCGCTCATTAAATGGCTCAACGGTAGGTACGAGGCCAAGGTCGTAGAGGGCTTTGTAAAAGAAGCGAGCGTATAAAAGATGTACGGTTGTGTGCTCGTTCCCGCCAGAATACCGATCAACCGGCATCCACTTCTTCATAAGCGTCTGGTCTGAAAATGCCTGATCATTCATAGGACTCAGATACCGGAGATAGTACCAACTTGAATCCACGAAGACATCAAGGGTGTCGCACTCTGGCGTCCAACCTTTTCCAAAGATATTCACCACACGGTCGGCGAGTTCTTTCGACGCTCCAAGCGGCGCTGTGCCATCCGGGCCTTTAGTCGTGGAGGTAACGTCGGTTGGCAAGAGCCACGGTAAATGCTCCGCAGGTACGGCATGTGGATTGCCTTGAGGGTCGTACACAATAGGAATGGGACAGCCCCAGTAGCGCTGCCGCGACACAAGCCAGTCACGAAGACGGTAGTTAGTGGTGCGCTCGCCACCCACACTCTCTACCATGTCCCATTTCGCTTCTTCGCTGTCGCGGCCAGTAAATTCTCCAGAATTACTAAGGATTCCACTACCTACCCAAGCGCTCGGACCTGTATGTAGCCATTCCCATACTAGATCGAATTCTGCGTGCTGAAGCTTTGCTAAAAGTACTTCTTCCTTTGAAAGCCAAACTACTTCATGCTTATTTAGTTCTTCCTCTGCAACTTCTTCTTTTGTCTGATCTTCAAGTTCAAACAGATACGCCGTGTTCCGAGCGATGCGATTAACCCCTTTGTGCGAAGCATAGAATTCACTTTGCGTCTGACCAAGTTCACGAATAAATCTGATACTGGTATATCCTGTCTCTTCAATAATCTCGCGTTTAGCCGATGCAAGAGCGCTCTCTCCTTTCTCCACACCACCCGTTATAAACGTAGTCCATGATTCATGCTTCCACTTCAGACAGAGATAGGTATGCGTCTTTGGATCATACACAATGCTAATACTGGCATCACGTTCTATTATCTCCTTCCCTGGCAGATGCGGGTTTGTGTGATCTACAAACCTAGGTCGAACAACGTGAGTTACAGGTAGATCAAACAATTGCGCAAACTCAAAGTCGCGCTCATCGTGAGCGGGGACGGCCATTATAGCGCCGGTGCCATATGAGCCGATGACGTAGTCGGCAATGTACACCGGTATTTCTTTGTGCGTGGCAGGATTAATCGCACTAATTCCCTCAAGCTTCACGCCAGTTTTTTCCTTGTTTTCCATGCGCTCGCGCTCGCTCTTGCGTTTGGTTTTTGCAACGTAGTCACAGACTTCCTCAGCATTGGTCAGTATTTCAGCATGATTTTCGAGCGCTCGCGTAACCCATGGGTGTTCAGGAGCTAGTACAAGGTATGTTGCACCAAAGATGGTTTCGGGACGCGTCGTGAATATAGCGAGTGATGCAGGATTACCCTTCTCGTCCCGCCAGTCGTTAAGGGTCGGATCGTTAGTAAGGGTGATCACGAACGAAAGCGTTGCGCCCTCTGACTTTCCTATCCATGCGCGCTGTGCATCTTTGATGTCATCCTTCCACGGCAAGGGATCAATGTCTGTTAAAAGACGCTCGGCGTACTTTGTGATTCCGAGGAACCACTGTTCAAGTCTCTTTTTTTCCACGACTGCGCCCGAGCGCTCAGCAGTTCCATCCGCAAGCACTTGTTCGTTGGCAAGCACTGTGTTGTCTACCGTATCCCAGTTCACAACAGCGGTACCCCTATAGGCAAGACCTTGTTCAAAAAGTTTTGTAAAGAGCCACTGCGTCCAG
The DNA here is from genome assembly GCA_964249155.1 of uncultured bacterium. Lineage (GTDB taxonomy): Bacteria > Patescibacteriota > Minisyncoccia > Phycocordibacterales > Phycocordibacteraceae > C7867-001. The sequence continues at coordinate 2,331 of CAXUAR010000015.1, forward strand.
TGATAGTACTCAGAATCGCTCGTAACGACTTCCTTTGACCAATCTACGGACGTGCCCATGGTGCGTACCTGAGCGCGCATGCGATCCATACTTTCATACGTCCACGTGCGGGTGTCGAGCCCTCGCTTCATAGCAGCGTTTTCTGCAGGCAAACCGAAGGCATCAAACCCCATAGGAAATAGAACATTCTTGCCGATTGCTCGCAGATAGCGCGCATATACGTCAGTAAGTGCAAAGGCATACCAATGGCCGATATGGAGGTCGCCGGACGGAAAGGGGAACTCGAATAGTACATAATAGGGCTCCTTAGCACTATCC
>CAXUAR010000015.1:2658-13785 GCA_964249155.1 uncultured bacterium
GATCCGTGTGATACAAATCGAGCAGCGCCCACTTCTTTTGAGCATTTGCTTCTACCTCTCTGTGATTGAATGACTCTCTTGCCATACTTATGGATACGATACCGTTTTTGGCACCGTTTCAACAGTCTGTTTATATTTCTCGGCCAATGCTTGAACTATCTGGAGTGATACGTCGTGGGCCAAACGTTTTTCTTCCTGTGAAGCAGGAATTGAGAGAGCTCCTGTGCTCTTATTTACTACAAACGCTTTAATGCGTTCAGCATGTGACAAAAGCTTTATATCCCCAGCATAGAGTGGCGCTACTCGCTGATACGCAACTTCATATATTGGATCAATGCTTCCGTCTTCGCGATAGACAAAATCCATCAGAAGACGTAATGACGCAACATTTCCTATGTGAGTATCGGAAGCGAGGTCTGCGCCGTCAGGAAGAATTAATTCCTGAGCGATAAACTGGTTTTTGAGCTCCCAGGTAGGATACTCGGAAGCGAATTCTTCGTTACTTATAATAAATATCTCTTCCCCGGCTCGCCCATCAAATGGCTTTAGTATCCAAGATCCGGTGGAGGAAACCATACTCTCACCCTCTTTGTATGAGCGGGGTCGGTACTGTTCCGGTATGTATTCTTCTTGAAGTGACTTGTCGTTGCTAATAGTTTCGATTAGTGGAGGATTTACAAAGGCATGCTTCATAAATGGTACGCTTCGAATACTGGCACGTATATACGTAAGAAACTTTTCTTGAATTTCTTTAGTACTTGCTTGCTGTATAATTCCCTCTGTATCAGCATATATTTCACTCGCAATCTTTTCTCGACGCGTATGCTCATCACTCTTATTCTTTCTAATATCGGCAAGGGTACGGGTAGTACTATCTAGAACATCCTTTGGAATCGACTGGACTCCTTGTATGCCGCTATCCGCGCCAATTATCTCCACACAGTACGGGTGTTTACTCCCATCGAGATTTGTTGTAAAGATAAAATCAAAGCTTAACGAACCTCTAAAAAGTTCTTTAGATTCTTTACTCTCAACGTTCCTTGTGAATCGTAACCCTTCCATAATTCTTACTCTCCTAAAGTTTTGCAGGTACACGATAGCGTGCGGGGTCTATGGTGCGAGTGAAGCATTGATGTCCTGCAGTGTGTACAAAGTCCTGAGCTTCCCTATCTGAACTCGCCTCATTGAATATAGCGCAGAGTGTAAAAGATGTAGACCTTCCGAGCACATACTCATAGGCCGTGGAGCGTTGTGTGTCGGTAGGTACTGTGTACCCTGACAACGGATCAGTAAGCTCTAAAAGAGCTCTCGGGAGGGTTTGTTTTTGCTGATAGTACTCGGTGAGCTGATACTGAATGTTCTGAAGATCTTGTACTTTTTGCTCGTCAAAGCGGAGCAGTCGGGCATGTTGCGGCGTGCCCACAATAAGGAATCCGGCGGCAACTACTACGAGAGCCATGCCTGCAAACGCAATGCCTATGGTCGTTGCCCTTCTGTGCGCTATAGCCCAATATCCTTTCATATCGGCAAGGAAATGAAGGAAGATACCGACGCCAGCGAGTATTAGTACGGTTGCCTTTAGAGCGAAGCGTACTGTTATCTCACCACCGAGAAACGTGGTAACAAGCGTAATGAGGTCGATGATGACCGTTCCTGATGCGATAAATAGTGTAAGCACGAGCGCCCATCGCCGCACCCAGATGTGAAGCTTTGAAGGATCAGCATCGATCATCGATCGAATGATGTGCAAGAGAAGTAAGGCGGTCGGTACAAGCACGATGGCCGTAGCCATTGCTGCGCGCATAGCTCCGCCATAGGGATCTATGTAGCCAGCGAGCGGATCTGGATACGTGTAGTTTATGTATTCAAAGAGAAGCGTAATGAGCGATATGATGCTCGCATAGAGCGCCATAATAGCACCAAGCCATAGAAAGAAGTCCTTGGGTGTAGTACGTGATTGACTGTACAAAGACGGAGCTGCCGGAGGCGGTGCAGGATTTTCCATATAGGAAAATAGTACCACAAACGGGCCAGCGTAATCGCTGGCCCGTTTCCCCACTCCGGTTACGCTTTCGTCTCAGCTTGAAGTACCTTTTTCATTCCTACGCGAGGAATGCGGGCTACGAGTGTCGCCATAATACCTGCGGCAAAGGCAATCATATAGAAACCGAAACCAAGCGCGACTCCGATAGCGGCCGCAACCCACAAGCTCGATGCTGTCGTGAGATTCTTTACGCTCGTACCGTCTCGTAGTATAAGTCCTGCGCCAAGGAATCCGATACCGGTAACTACTTGAGCTGCAATCCGCGTAGGAGACGTAGGATCGGTAGCTGAGATGACCGAAAACAATGTTGCTCCGAGAATTACAAGAATGTGCGTACTTACGCCCGCGTCCTTGCCACGCAGCTCGCGCTCGACGCCCATGACGTAGCCAATAATAAGGCTTAGTAGTAGCGCAATAGCAAAATGTGTCTCCACGCTAGTAACGTGATAGCCCAGGAAGGATAGGTGTGAATTGTACATAGGGAGTATGTACCTAGTTATAGCATGGCTGAAACCCCTACCTTCCTATTGTGCTTACGCCAGCGGGAATAACCAGTGAATCGACTACCTGCTGTAGTAGGGCAGGCGATGAGTTTGCATCAATAAATGCTGCAAGAGATGGATATACAAACAGCGCGCTATACCGAGCTAGAGTTTCCCGTGTCGGTTGCGGCGTCATATTGAATACATAAAACGGTCCGTAGTCTATGCTAGTCGTCGTAGCGGTCTTTAGATTCTTTCGAACGAGCGTAAGCGTAAGCTCTTTGCCCACAAGTCCTTTGGGACTCGTATACGGCTTTGCAACAGCAGACGTGCACGTAATACTCTCTCTCGGGCCGTCAGCGCCGCAGAGGTTTTCTGCCTGCTTCTGTATGAAATCGCTATAGGTTGCGGGAAGCGTCACATCTGGATCGCTCTCGTACCGGACTACTTCTACCAAGGGCGTAAAGGTATCACCGAACGGCTTTCCGAGAGTCGCTACGTCGATTGCGTATTCATCGAGGTGGAATATTCTTGGATAGGTAAAAGAGAAATCCACATCGTGATACGTAGTATTGTCAGGAACCGGGACCCAGTGCTTGCGCGTGCCGTATGCGATACCTGCAATTACTAGCAAGGCAATAATGCCACCTCCTAAAAGCTTCTTCTGGTTTGATGAGAGATTCATAGTACGTATGGTATCGGTAATTCTGATATTAGTCATATTAGCCATGAAGGAAGACTGCTACGTCTCCGTCTTGGAATATATACGTTTTTCCTTCTGTTCGCAGATCGCCCTTATCGCGAGCTGCGCTCCATGAGCCGTCCGCAAGAAGCGCATCTGTCGAGACTACTTCGGCGCGAATAAACTTGTCTTTGAAATCATTGTGAATGGCAGCGCCAGCAATAGGCGCTGTGCTGCCTTCAGGAATAGTCCATGCCCGTGTTTCCTTTGGACCGGTCGTAAAGAATGTTATGAGGCCAAGTGTTTTGTACGCGCCGCGAATGAGCGCCTCAAGCCCATTAATCTCTACCCCAAGTTCCTCGCGGAACGTGCCTTGCTCATCTTCTGATACCTCATTGAGGTCGCGCTCGGTTGCTGCATCAACATGCACATACTCGGAACCCATCGACGTGATAAGCTCGTGAGCTTTTTCGCGACGATCGTCATCCACAGTGACGCCTGACTTTCCGTTCAATGAGTAGAGAATTGGCTTTAGAGTCAGAAGATTTAGTGATTTTATGCGCAAAGCTTCCTTAGTCGTCAACTCAACAGTGCGCGCTAGCTTTCCTTGAGCAAGCGCAGATTCGATTCTTGCAAGAATCTCATCCTCAGCTATCGCGTCCTTAATACCTGATCTAATGTCGCGTACCAGCTTTTCACGCCGTTTCGTAACAGACTGAGCGTCAGCAAGTACAAGTTCGAGATTAATAACCTCAATATCGCGAACAGGATCAATCGTGCCATGAACGTGTGTAATGTCAGCATCTTCAAAGAACCGAACCATATGAAGGATTGCATCCGTCTCTCGAATAGTTGAAAGAAATTGATTGCCAAGACCCTCGCCTTCTGATGCACCCTTAACGAGTCCCGCGATATCCACAAACTCAATAACCGCAGGGACCGTCTTTTCTGCCTTTGAAAGTGTGGCGAGGGCTTCGAGTCGCTCATCGGGTACGCTTACAATTCCCACTGACGGGTCGATAGTCGCAAACGGATAGTTAGCCACCAAAACATCCGCTCGCGTAAGAGCATTAAAAAGCGTCGATTTACCGACGTTTGGAAGCCCAACAATACCTATCTTTACCATGCAATGACTCTACGATTATGAGGCAGAACGAGCAAGTTTTGAGACGGTCTTCATCCAGGACGATTTCATCTCTGGAGTCATGTTTTCTGCATGCCCAATCTCTGTGATATGGACTTTGTACCCGGCAAAGCCTAGGATAGCGCGACCAACTTCGTTTTTGAAATCACCAAAGAGTACGCGTTCGACGATGGCCCAGTTCTTGCTCGTAATCACCACACGTGCTGTCTTTCCCGCAAGAAGTTTGTCCCAGCCCATGCCATTCTTATGAAAATGAAAGGCAAAACCGGGAATAAACACGCGGTCCCACATTCCTTTTAGCAGTGCCGGCATACTTGCCCACCAGAGAGGATAGATAAGCACAAAGTGGTCGGCCCATTTCATATTCTCTTGGACTTTCAAAAGGTCTGGTTCCAGAGGTTGAATAACTTTATATCCTTTGTGGAGAATAGGATCGAACTTCATGTCATCTATATTCGTCCGGCGTACTTCATGCCCCGCTGTCTCTGCCTCTTTCGCGTATGTATCAGCAATCTCGCATCCAAGCGTATCTTCTGAGTCTGGATTCCCCATTAGTATAAATATTTTAGACATGATAGCCAGAAATTACTTTTGCATAATGCCTGCGAGTTCGGTGCGATACTTCTTCATGACTTCCATCGTAGCCTTCATCTGTGTCTCACCACCCTTGGTGCGACGCTCTACTTCTTCACCGATCTTCTTGAAAAGCTCAGGGTCCTTCTGCACGAGCGCCATGATCTGCTCGCGCTGCGCCTCTGGCACGTCCTTCATCTTCCACTTCATTGCCTGCCCTAACAGAAAGTTTTGTATACCCATATATCTCTATACTAGCAAAAAGAAAATAGGCTCGCTAGCGAGCCTATTTTACGACTGATGTTGGGTAGCGTAGAAGCTTCCAAGCTGCGTATATACATTGCGTCGAACGGTTCCGTGATCATGTTCAAAAAGAATTGATACGGTTATAAAAGGCACTCTACGGCTTAGTTTACGATAGTGGCGTGCTGCCTTTTTTGAATCAAAGATTTTAAGTTTTGATTTCGACCCATCAGTAAATGTAATTACCGCATCGAAAGGCTGATGGTGATTACTGTGTAGCAAAAGTATCTGGCGGGCACACGCAGGAAGCGGATGTGTTTCCGCAAATGCTTCTTCAAACCTTCGCCTGGCTGAATATGCATTCCATTTTTTTGCCCGATACTTCGTTACTTTTTCTCCTGCAGAATGTGCAGTATTCATCTCACATCTCCTTGTTCAAGAACAATAGTGATACCTTGATAGGGTATATACCTAGAAAGGAAGAATGTCTACAGAAGCACCGTTGCCTGGTTGTTTGAAACTTCGAGAAGCCCGGTTCCATTCCATTCGATCTCCTGTTTTACCCCTGCGGCGTCTTCAATGCGAATAGTCCCTGACTTCAGTGGGGTCACAAATGCTTCGTGGTTGGCCATAACGGTAAGCACGCCGTCTTCGCCCGGAAGAGTTAGGGATTGTGCTTCCCCATCGAAGAGGTTTTCTCCAACTTTGGCGACGACGAGATGAAAGGTTTTTGCCATAGTAATTAATCCTTGCGGTGTCTCGTGTTCCTACCTTATGCAGCCGTAACTTCATCGATACCTCCCTTCATGTAGAACGCTGCTTCTGGCTTGTCGTCATGCTTGCCATCGACGATCTCACCGAATCCACGGACGGTTTCTTCGCGGGTTACATATGCACCAGGTGTTCCGGTGAACTGTTCAGCCACTGCAAATGGCTGTGAGAGGAAGCGCTGAATCTTACGGGCGCGGTACACCGTCTGCTTGTCTTCATCGGAAAGCTCTTCGATACCAAGAATCGCGATGATGTCCTGAAGATCCTTATAACGCTGGAGCGTCTGCTTCACGAGGTTCGCTACGCGGTAGTGCTCAACGCCTACAATTGCGGGCGTGAGTGCTGTTGAGCTTGAGGCAAGCGGATCGATTGCCGGGAAGATACCAAGGGATGCTATCTGGCGAGAAAGCGATACGGTACCGTCGAGGTGGGCGAAGGTAGTAGCTGGAGCTGGATCGGTGAAGTCGTCAGCTGGCACGTATACGGCCTGAACTGAGGTAATAGAGCCGTTCTTAGTACTTGTTATGCGCTCCTGGAGGCGACCCATTTCTTCTCCAAGCGTTGGCTGATACCCCACGGCTGAAGGCACGCGGCCGAGGAGTGACGACACCTCAGAACCAGCCTGAATAAAGCGGAAGACGTTGTCCATGAAGAAGAGCACGTCCTTTCCTGACTCGTCGCGGAAGTATTCAGCCTGGGTAAGACCGGTAAGCGCAACGCGTGCGCGAGCTCCTGGAACCTCGTTCATCTGGCCGAATACCATGGAGGTCTTGTCGAGCACGCCTGATTCCGCCATTTCGTGGTATAGGTCGTTACCTTCACGCACGCGCTCTCCCACGCCTGCAAACACTGAGTAGCCTCCGTGGTTACTTGCCACGTTGTGGATGAGCTCCTGGATAGTCACCGTCTTTCCTACGCCGGCTCCTCCGAAGAGTCCGACCTTTCCTCCCTTGATAAACGGAATGATGAGGTCAATAGCCTTGATACCAGTTTCAAAGATTTCAGCCTTCGTCATCTGCTCGTCGAATCGTGGCGCATTGCGATGGATCGGAAGGCGGGCGACAGAAGCCTTGATCTCTTCCTTGCCGTCGATGGTCTCGCCGAGCACGTTGAAGAGTCGTCCGAGAACCTCGGTGCCTACCGGAACTGAGATAGCAGAGCCGGTCGCAGTAGCAGTCTCTCCGCGTGAAAGACCTGCAGTCTCGGTCATCGCGATCGTACGAACGCGGTCGAGGCCGATGTGGGCAGCGACTTCGAGCGTGATGCGGCTGTGCATTCCGTTGGCTTCAATGACGAGCGCGTCTTCGATAGCAGGACGCTTCTCTGGGAAGTGCACGTCTACGACTGGCCCGATGATTTCTGTGATGGTTCCGGTGTTCATATGTATTGTTAATTTAACTACTTTTTTCGATTTGCTACCACTGACATGACTATTCCAATAAGTAAAAGCAACCCGAGCTCAATCTGACCGCTTTGACTAGCAAATGACTCGTGGTACAAACTGCCCAGGTAAATACCAAGAGCAAGCATGATAATGGCAGCAGCTACTTCTTTTGAGTTAATTTTCATAGATAAATATTACGTTGATAAAGCCTCGCGGCCGCTGACGATCTCTGACACTTCACGCGTGATAGCTGCCTGACGCACCTTGTTGTATACGCGCGTGAGGTCGCGCGCTACTTCCTTTGACTTGTCCGACGCGTTCTTCATCGCCACCATACGCGCTGAGTGCTCAGATGCCTTGCTCTCAAGGAGCATGTGGTAGAGCGAAATAGCCACTAGGCGCGGAAGAAGAACATCGAGTACATCACGGGTATCCGGCTCAATAGTGTAGCGAACGGGTGAAGTGAGACTTGGCATATTTGCCGAATCTGACTCGCTAAACCTCCCTCGTACAGGCTGAATCTCGCGAACGAGTTCTGACACGCTTTCAAGTGTAAGGGGAAGAAGTGTGCGTATGCTCGGCACTTGTTCAAATGTGGACTTGAAGTTCGTGTATACCGCCTTTACCTCATCGTATTCTCCAGTAAGGAATCCTGTGGTGATTTCCTTCGTGAGGTCTTCCATGACTGAGAGCTCGATCTGGTCATACTTGTTCTCATATGCCTTTGCTATCGTGAAGTCGCGGCGTTTGAAGAATTCTTCTGCCTTGCGGCCTATTGCAAAAATAGTAACCTCATTATTTGCAACTGACTGTCGATTTTTCACTACCTCTTCTATAGCTTTGCGCAGCACGCCGCTATTTAATGCACCGGCGAGTCCACGATCGCTCGTCATGACGATAAGAGCAAGCTTTGTGCCTGTAGTACCCGTGCCCGTATCTGCATGAGTAACGGGTCGTGCGAGCGGATGGCTTGCGAGGTCTGAACTACCAGAAAGGCGAGCAAGAATAGAAAGCGCAGCACGGGCATAGCTGCGGCCTTCGAGGGCGGATGCTTGCGTCTTGCGCATCTTTACAGCTGATACAGCTTCCATGGCACGGGTAACCGTGTTCATGCGCTGAGTCGCTTGGATCTTTGCTTTTATGTCTTTAAGTGCCATAGATGCAATGAGATGTCGATAGAGAATTCTTTGATCCGAATTATGCTGTAGTGCGGCCTGCAAATTTCTCAAGCGCAATACGGAGTGTCTTTTCAGTCTCTTCGCTAATCTCGCGCGTGTCGCGGATTGCTTTAAGCGTGTCACCTGCCTCACGAAGCAGGTAATCCTGAAGCTTACTCTGAGCCTGTGCCGTTTGTGCTGGCTCAAAGCCATCAAAATATCCGTTTACAGCAGCGAAGATAACGGCTGATTCCATCTCAAAGGCGAGTGGCTCGCCGACATTCTGCTTGAGCACTTCGGTCATACGGCGACCCGCGTCGATCTGTGCCTTGGTGTCGGCATCAAGGTCGGACGCAAACTGGGTGAACGCTTCGAGCTCGCGGAACTGTGCGAGTGAAAGCTTAATCTTTCCAGACACTTTCTTCATAGCCTTGGTCTGTGCCGAAGAACCCACACGAGACACTGAGATACCCACATCGATAGCTGGACGCATACCTTTGTTGAAGAGGTCGGTAAGGAGGTAGATCTGACCGTCTGTGATGGAAATTACGTTCGTCGGAATATACGCAGACACGTCACCTTCCTGTGTCTCGATGATCGGAAGTGCAGTAAGCGAACCGCCTCCCTTTTCCTTTGAGAGCTTTGCAGCACGCTCAAGAAGGCGTGAGTGCAAATAGAAGATGTCTCCTGGGTACGCCTCACGTCCTGGTGGGCGCGGAAGGAGGAGTGACATCTGGCGGTATGCAACAGCCTGCTTTGAAAGATCATCGTAAATTACGAGCGCATCCTTGCCCTGCTCCATGAAGAATTCTCCGATGGTCGCCCCGGCAAATGGTGCAAGGAACTGGAAGGCAGCCGGTGAAGACGCTGGAGACGTAACGACGATCGTGTACTCCATCGCACCTGCTTCCGTAAGGTCAGCGACAATGCGCGCAGTCTTTGATTCCTTTTGGCCGATAGCGACGTAGATGCAGATAGGACGAGTCGCAGGATCTTCAGACTTCTGGTTGAGAATCGTATCAATAGCAATAGCCGTCTTTCCGACACCGCGGTCACCTATGATGAGCTCGCGCTGCCCGCGACCAATTGGCACCATGGCATCGATGGCCTTGATACCCGTGTGAAGCGGTACGTTCACCGGAGAGCGGTCCATGACGCCGTACGCCTGGCGCTCAATAGGCTTGAGCTCGGTTCCTTTTATAGGACCCTTGCCGTCAACCGGTTCACCGAGCGCATTTACGACGCGGCCAACGAGTGCTTCACCTACGGGGATGGAAAGTAGGCGGCCGAGGCGACGCACGAGCATGCCTTCAAAAACCTTGCTCGCGTCTCCAAGAATAACGGCACGCACGCCGTCCTCTTCGAGGTTGAGCACGAGTCCGTAGACAGCGTCGCTGTCCTTGAGCGCGTCTTCGAGACTGCGGTCAAAGGTAGGATCGAAAAGCACCATCTCTGACATGAGTGCTGAGTCGAGCCCGTCGATCTGCGCGATGCCGTCTCCGGTCTCGCGCACGGTGCCGACGCTTTCAGTCTCCATGTTCGGAGTGTGTGCGGCGATCTGGTCTTCGATTCGCTTGAGGATGCTTTCCATAGCCGAGTAAAGTTAAATGTGTAAAAGTTGACTTGGTAAATTTATGCACCCTATCGGGCATGAACGTGAGTCGTGATAGCACGATAGATGTCTATAAGCGCGCGCTTTCCTGAACGGTCAGTAAGCGTGCCGTTTGTGCGTACGCGCCAGCCGCTTATGAGCGAATGGTTTATGACGGCGTTCTTTGACTCAGTGCCATAGCCTAGGCTCTCTGCAAAAGATTTTGCTGCTGCGGCATCCTTTTCAGTTGCTACTTCAATAAGCATAGTGATACCTTCGCCGCTCGCTTCGAGCTTCTTGAGTTCGCGAAGAATACGGGGCAATAGCTTCATGCGTCCTCGAGCTTGTAGCTGCGCGATAAGCCTTGAAACGAGGGTATCCAAATCTGCTCCTGCTTCATGCGAGAGCTTCCAAAGGACTTTTGCGTACGTTCGTTCCATAACTGCCTAGCTTCTACGATTATGCTGCGCTCGTGCGTTTATGCCCGGCGGGGTACATTGCTTTTTCAGCTGCCAGCACGGCAAGGCGGGTGATTTCCTTTTCGCTTTCGCGAAGAGCCTTTGCACTAGTCTCAGCCGCACGAGCTTCAGCATCCACAGCGATTGCCGCTGCACGAGCTTCAGCTTCCTTTACAAGCTTTGCTTTTTCAACCCCTGCTTCTGTACGAGCGCGACCAACGATGCCTTCAGCTTCATTTTCAGCTGAATGCATCACCTGGCCTGCCATTTCGTCAGCATTCGCGAGCGAGACTTCCGCAGCAAGAGCGTCTTCGACTCCCTTGGCGACCATTTTGCGGCGTTCTTCAAGCGTCTTCAGTACCGGCTTATACAGCAAGTATGAAAGGGCTCCAAAAAGCACCGCGAAGTTGACCACTTGCGCAAGAAGCAGCTGGGTCTGTATACCGAATGCAGCGAGAAGTGAAGACATGATTGCTAAAGATTAGGCAGGTCTATACCGCAACGAAACGAATAATAAACGAAACCACGAGCGCGAGAATACCAAGCGCTTCTGCGAAGACAATTGCGAGAATCATGTTCGAGACGATCTTCCCCGATG
>CAXUAR010000016.1:0-13576 GCA_964249155.1 uncultured bacterium
GAGCTAGCACGGGTCGTTTTATTACGACACGTCTCATGCTAGCTGTCAATGGCTGCGGGACTAGGATTCGAACCTAGATGACAACATCCAGAGTGTTGCATCCTACCATTAGATGATCCCGCAAAGTTTTGTAGCGGGTGAGAGCCCGCGTAGCTATAGAATACGGCATAAAAGGCACGTATTCAAGTTTTACTCTATATAAAACTAGGTCCTGGCAGAGCCAGGACCTAGTTTTATCATTATACACACTGCTATTTTGTATGCAAGTGCCAGAAGTGTTAATTGGTCTCAACCGTTGAGGTAGCGTGTGCGTGAACACCCGTTCCCTTAATTACCTTAAGAATTGTAGCAATGTCAGCACGTGCTGCCTTCAAATCCTGCTGCGCGACCTTGAGATCTGCAGCAGCTGATTTGAGCGCTATTGAGTTAGACGCAAAGACGCTCTTATCTCCGTTGTCAGGAGTGAGATTCACTACAAGCGCTGCTGCGGCATTGGCCTGAACTTTCGCATCAGCGACCTTGGCGCTATAGTCGACATAGGCGCCCTGTGCGCTTGAAACATTCACTGTGTTTGAAGCAACCGCTTCAGTAATGCGCGCATTGAGTTTTGTTCCAACAGTATCCATCTGGGTTGCTATAGCGAGTACGCGATCGCTTCCTGCGGTGATAGCGGTCTTGGGAAGTATCAGAGCGTAGGTACGGAACTCAGGACGAATCTTTCCTGCGTCGTCGCGCATGCTACTGGTGCTGGTGTCGCTTCCAATCTTTGCCTTAAGGTCAGTGAGTTCCTGTATCTGCGCAGCAAGTGTCGCTGAGAGACCAGTCTTCACACCAACAGATAGTTTCTTTGCGCCATCGATACGGTCAGACAGCTTCTGAAGCGCATTGAGACGCGCGTCAACGTTTGCATCTGCACGTGCTTGAACATGAACACCGTTTCCCTCTTTGTACATCTCCGTGGTCGAAGCGTCCATTTCTACGGACGTGCTCGCGTCTCCATGCATCCGTGGTTCGCGAATGTTCTCAATACGTGTACGTAATGAATGTATCAAGGAAGTATGAGGGGTGATGCTTGCAGCGTCATCCTGTGCAAAGGCAAATACTGGTGTGAGCGCGAGGCTCGCACCGAGAGCCAAACTAATACTGCGATTAAGAATAGTCATATCGTATGTGTTATGAATAGTGCGTCCTTTTACTGTGCCTGGTTGTGAGTCTGAATGCCTTCCTCTACTGTTGCGTTGTCATTACTCGTTGCTTGAAGTTGCGAATCAATAGCAGCTGCATCTTGTTCTATAGCGGAATCTGATGTATCAGTCGCTGACGTTGGAAGACCTGTTCCGTTATCTGGAGCCATCGCTTCGCTCATATGGTGTACGCGATAGGCATATACACCTCCAAGGGCGATTACTGCTACTGCGACAATTCCCAGCACAGATTTAGTAGTTGTGGTCATTGAATACGTAATTAGATTACTCTCTATAAGACGTATGTAGTATAACGCTCTTACACCTTATCAACTACGTAGTGTGGGAACAGTGAAGGAGGGTTATGAGCTTTTTCGAGCGATCGCTGCTCTCAAAAACTCTGTAAATAAAGGGTGCGGTGCAAGTGGGCGGGCCTGAAGCTCTGGATGAGCCTGGGTACCGAGGAAGAATGAATGCGATTCTCGCGGAAGCTCTGCAACTTCCATGAGCACGCCGTCAGGGGAAGTGCCAGAGAATACCATGCCGCCTTCGGTTAACTGTTCCACATACGCAGGATTGATTTCGTAGCGATGACGATGGCGCTCTTCTACGGTGTCGGTACCATAGGCTTCGTGCGCAATAGTTCCCGACTTCAAGTTTTCAACGTACGTGCCAAGCCGCATGGTGCCGCCATAGTTTCCATCTTGAATGTGCTTGCGTTGCGCGTCCATGATAGCGACGACCGGGTTTGCGGTGCCAGGATTTATTTCCATTGTGTGCGCATCGGTAAGTCCAAGCACATTGCGTGCGTACTCCACAACCATCAGCTGCATACCATAGCAAATACCGAAGTATGGAATCTTGTTCTCACGCACAAATTTAATAGCAGCGATCTTTCCTTCTATACCAGTCTCGCCAAAGCCCCCAGGTACGAGGATGCCGTCGTACTTAGAAAGCGACTCCGTTGACGTACCCTTTTCGAAGTCTTTAGCGTTAATCCATTCAATACCAGGCTTGACGCCGAGTTCAGCACCAGAAAACTTAAGCGCTTCTATGATAGAAAGATATGCATCCGAAAGCACGTAGTCGCCCGTATCAAAATATTTTCCAACGATACCAATAGAAATCGTTGGTCGATCCGCTTTCATCTTTCCCACAAAAGTCTTCCACTCTCGCAGGTCTGTAGGAGTATCCTTGGGCAAACGCAATTTGTCGAGCAACAAGTCACCTAAATTATCACGATCAAAGTTTATCGGCACGTCATAGATACTATCGACATCAGGAGCAGAGATGATGCGGTCCGGACGCACATTGCACCAAATAGCCAATTTCTCTTTGCGCTTCTCGTCCAGACTGCCTGCGCTGCGTGCAATGATAAAGTCCGGCTGAACACCATATGAGTTAAGCTCGCGCACCGCGCTTTGTGTTGGCTTTGTTTTCATTTCTCCGAGCGTGCCGGGGACCGGAAGATAGGAAACCATGACAAAGGCAACATCGTCCGGTTGTGTGAGACGTAATACGCGCGCAGCTTCAATGAAGAGTGCGTTCTGAAAGTCCCCTACCGTGCCTCCAATTTCAATTATGGAAATACTGCTGTCTGATGCTTGCGCCGCATCTTCGATGCGGCGCAAGATCTCGTCACGTACATGAGGAATGGCTTCGATCGTAGCGCCTCCGTATTCAAGTGCACGCTCGCGCTCGATGACTGTCTTGTACACCATACCGCTCGTCATATAATCTTCGGGGCCGAGGTCGCGGTTCAGGAAGCGTTCGTAGTTTCCCATATCCTGGTCGGTCTCAAGGCCAGACTTCAGCACAAACACTTCACCGTGCTCCGTTGGGTTCATGGTGCCTGCGTCCACGTTTAGGTACGGATCAATCTTTACGAGGTTGACCTTGTAGCCACGTTCTTGCAGAAGAAGTCCCATTGAGGAACTTGCGACTCCCTTTCCAACGCCCGACATTACCCCGCCGAGTACGAAGATATATTTATGACCTTCTCTAGCCATATCAGATACGAAGATACCGACGCACCGCTACAAACGACGCTATGCCACCAAGCAGAATGCCTGAACCCACAAGCACCAAGAACAAGTATGCGAAGTGACCCGTGTAATACGTAAAGAGGTTGAAGCCCCCTAACCACTGCGAGAGCGATTTACCGGCATACCAGCTTGCTGGGTAGAAGAGTGCCAGGGCTATGAGCGCGGATACTATTCCGGCTATCATGCCGGCCACAAAGAATGGCCCGCGTATATAGGTGTTTGAAGCTCCCACCAAGCGCATGACTGCGATTTCGTCGCGAGCACTATAGATAGCAAGCCGAATAGTTGCAAATGTGATGATGACGCTCGCAAGCGCGAAGAGGATAACAATTGCAATGCCCGCTTTCTCAGTTGCCTGTATGGCTGCAGTAAGTCTATCGATGACTGTCTTGTTCTGGTAGTAGTTGATACGTTCAATAATGGAGCTCCCACCAGAGATGTTTGAGCCGTCAGAGAGGAAGTTCACGATGCCGGCGTACTTGGTAGGATCTGTGGCTTTGATAGCAAGCGACGCACCAAGTGGATTCTCGCCGAGCTGGTCGAGTGCCTGGAGCGTTAGCTGATCGTCTGCGTGGCGCGTCCGGAAGTCTGAAAGTGCCTGGTCGCGTGAGGTATACGTAACCGTTGAAACATCAGAACGCTTTTCAAGGTCAGACTGAACGGAGAGAATATCGCTTTCAGCAGCAGTAGTAGTGAAATAGACATTGATATCGACTTTGTCCTCGATAGCAGCGAGTGTGTTTGAGAGTATGGCTGAAAGGAAGAGAAGCGTACCAATGATAACGAGCGTTGCTGTCATGATGAGCACGGTCGCAAACGACACCAAGCCGCTTCGCGCGAAATTAATGGCACCGCCCGAGAAGATACGTCGTAGTGTGGTCAGCATAAAAAATTACAGAATGTATTTCCCATCCGCGTCATCCCGGACAACTTTTCCGCGATCGATCGTGATGACGCGCTTGCCGATAGCGTCGACGACACCCTTGTTATGGGTCGTGATGACGACCGTGGTACCGAGCTCGTTGATCTTCTTTAAGATCTCGACGATCTCGTACGTATTCACCGGGTCCAAGTTTCCCGTTGGTTCATCGGCAATAATAACATCCGGCTGATTCACAATAGCGCGTCCAATAGCCACGCGCTGCTGCTCGCCGCCTGAGAGCTGATGCGGGAAATGTCCACCTTTGTTGCCGAGGTCAACGAGATTCAGGATGTACGGCACGTCGCTCTCAATCTCGTCATCAGCACGTCCTGCTGCTTCCATAGCAAAGGCAATATTTTCATATGCAGTCTTATTGGGAATGAGGCGGAAGTCTTGGAATACCATGCCGAGCTTGCGGCGATAATGGTGAAGTGAGTGCTTTGGAACTGAATGCACATCGACGTCTTCAAAGAAGACTGTGCCTTCGGTTGGCTTGTCCTCAGCGAGCAGCATTCTAAGGAGTGTTGTCTTACCGGCACCCGAGTGACCAACAATGGAGACGAATTCCTTTGGAGCGATTGAGATGGTTACGTCTTCGAGGCCGGGAGTGCCGTCGCGGTACATCTTCGTCACCTTGTCGAAATAGATCATGACCGGGTAAGTATACCCTATGGCCGATGGGACCGTCTAGAAAGACTGGGTACTACGCCGGCTGTATTGCGCCAAAGGTTTGTTTTTCAAGCTTTTCAATGCGTTTCTTAAGCTTGAACGGTGGCGAATCTTTGAGCGTACGTTCAACATCTTCCAATCGGTATTCAACGCGCGAAAGTTGATCATCGATGCCAATTAATCTTCCCGTAGTATCTTCACTGATTTCCTCGACATGTATCACTCGTGTTTCAAGTCGGTCAAATCTCCCATGGATGTTCCCAAATTCAGTATGCATATAAGCAAACTGCTCGTGCATGTGCGTAAATTCACCTGCTATGCGGGTAAATTCCTTAGCTATCATTGCCCCAAGTTCATCAATCGTCATCATTTCCATATAGAATACAGCATACCGATGCTAGCCTCAAAACTGGGTATAACACGCAGTGGATTGCGTCTTTCCTCCTTATGAAAACTCTATTTTCTCTTCACAAAGTATTGAGAAGTTAAGCATGAGTTGCTCCGAGAGTGACAGCAGCGTCTATAAAATCATCGAGACCGCCCTCGAGGACAGCATCCGGGTTGTGCGACTCATGGCCAGTAAGGTGGTCTTTGACCATCTTGTACGGGTGAAGCACATAGGAGCGCATCTGGCTTCCCCATTCGTTTGCGGTCGTGGGTGCTATGGAGCGACCTTTCGCTTCTGCTTCGCGTGCGGCAGTTTGTTGCACAAGCAGTCTCGAGCGGATAAGTTCCATCGCCTTCTCACGATTCCCCTGCTGGCTGCGCTCGCTCGTGACGTGTACGGAAATTCCTGAGGGAACATGCGTAATGCGCACGGCAGTCTCGCGCTTGTTCACGTTCTGACCGCCCGCTCCTCCGGAGCGGGCGAATTGCATGTCGAGGTCGTCCGGCTTCAACTCGATAATGTCTGCAGCAGTTGCTTTCGGAAGCACTTCCACAAGTGCAAATGATGTCTGTCGTTTAGCATTACTGTTAAACGGCGAGAGTCGTACAAGACGATGAACTCCTGCTTCGTGTTTCAGTCTCCCGTACGCGCCTTTCCCTTCGATTTCCAGAAGCACGTTGCGGTACCCGCCGTGCGTATTCTCATTGCTATCGAGTTCACGCGTACTCCACCCTTTATGTGATGCATACCCTTCATACATACGACGCAGCATGCGTGCAAAGTCTTCGGCATCGTCTCCGCCCGCGCCTGCCAGTATAGTGAGCGTCGCCGGGCCAACGTCATGTGGATCCGCTCCTTCCTGACCACCGTCTTTGAGACTTTGATATTCGCGCACAACGTGCTGGGCTTCGTCCTTGTCCGCCCAGAAAGACGGTGACGCCATACGCGCTTCGATTTCCTCGAGCCGCTTCTGAGTATCTTCGTTCATGAGGTTGAGTATAGCAAAAGCCACACGTTAGCGGGTCGCTTTGCATTTGGAGCCCCCTCTCGGAATCGAACCGGGCTCTGCACGTTACGAGTGTGCCGCTCTAACCAACTGAGCTAAGGGGGCAATACCTTCACGATACCATACTCATTTTTCGCGAGCGAGCTTTACTAGTTCGGTAGCTTCTAAAGAGCGTTTACTTATGGCACGATTAGGTTTCCCCTTTCCTTTATTAAGTGCTGAAAATCTCGATGTTAGCGAATCGCAATTTGGACAAAGTAATTGAAGATTAAATTCACTATTATTCTTCCAATTCCTTCTATATGATCGGCTACAAGTGGAACTCTGCCGGTCGATACATTTATCTAAGATCAAGCGCATCTTCAACATTTATTTCCGTACTCCTCTCGTAAATATCGCTTTACTGGACTCGTCACTAAACCAATACTACTAAGTCCGTTTATCTCTCCATTCTTCCATCTCTCTATGTATTGCCAATACTGATAATCTTGCTGACAGATATTGCTGCAATATTTATATCCTGGTCGATACAGTTCAATACCACAGGCAAGGAGTTCTCGGCTTCTTGGCCACTCATTATATAAGTATAAAATGAGTGCAGAAATACCTTCGCTCTTGCGAGGGTATTTCGTTCAAAACCTTTTATATGTATTTCATCTTTTGACTCACCGTTGAGCCGATGGGCAGAATTGAACTGCCGACCTACTCCTTCGCTTACACCTTCTCTCCATACTGCCACGCGGAGAAGGGCTAGACTGTATATTTATCTCGCTGGAACCTTTTGAGTTTCTAGAGATACCCTTGTCAGTCGTTCGGGCGATCTCTTACGAGAACGCCACGGTCTTGGCTTGTGGAGCTATTAACCGTTATTCGGGATTCACGGATTCCTCGCGGAAACCGTGGGCAGGGCTTTGCGGCCCACCATGGAGTTGCTCTACCCCTGAGCTACATCGGCGAACGAGCACGAGAGGAAATGTCCTCATTTACTATCAGTGCGAGTGCAGCCAGATGCAAGCTATGCTTACATCGGCGAACGAGGGTAAAAGAAACTTACATTTTCAATGTCAGTTTCTTTTCGCCCGAGAGAGGCGAAATGGAAGAATTCGGAGTCTTCAAGGACATTCTTACAGCGGCAAAATAGTGTGCTTCACTTTGTCGCTGTACCTCGCCATCCTAACGGATTTTTCGGATTCTTACAATTATTGATTTGACTGTGACGACACCGCTTGAGTCCCCGCCTTCTTCAGATACGCAATCCAGTAGTTCCGTTTGTATTTCCTGCCAGCCACCATGTTGTAGTGGCTTACACGTGCCAAATCAAGTATTTCGAACTTTGAGCCGTATAGCTGCGTAAATGATTCACGAGAAAACACCTTTTCCACAATACCAAGGTCAGGATGTACATAGGTATCAGGATCGATGCCTGGATTTTGAGCTATAAGCGCTTTTACATTCGTATCGCCATCTTTGGCAAGCGCTCGAACGACCATATGTCCTCCTGGCTTTAATACGCGATACGACTCGGAGAGATACACCTCCCGCTTCCGGTCGTTTAAAGAATTTGAAGACGTGATATCGAGTACGATATCTATAGACTCGTCAGGAAGAGGGTACGGCGCACCGATATCCTGTTTGAAATACAGTACATTCACTTCACCATGACGCGCAAATTTCTGCGCCATCAAAAGCGCTATGTCTGAAAGCTCAAAGCCAGTCACAGTTGCACCTTGCTGAGCATAATAAAATGCATTGCGACCAGTTCCACTCCCAAGGTCGAGGACCGACATCTCATCAATTTCGATAGGTGCACCACTTTTCTTTGCCCCCTTCTTAAGCCAGCGCGTAAAGCGCACGACATCAGCCTGAGGAATATTGGATGGGGAGAGCATCTGGGACGCTTTATATTCCTTGTCCCATTGTTCTTTCTGAGATTCTTTCTGGCTGCTACGTTCCCTTTTGCGCGGAGTCATACTTCTACCCTATAGATGACTTAATGCTTGTAAAGGAATTAGCTTCTTCAGACTCTCAGACGAAAGCTTGTACGCACGTACAAAGGAATCGTCAACATGTGCATAGAGAATAGCCTTTCCTGGCTTTGTTTGTACGAATTGACTCGCGAAGGTTATAGTCGTTGCTTCACTGTCAATAATAAACGGTAGTGGCGAGACCCATACAATTTGACCATGCTCGTAGTCGTATATGAAAAGGCCGATGGAAAAGACTCCGAAGACTACCTGTTCGCGATCGACAGAATCTGCTTCTCGACCGTTTAGAAATCCTAAAAGCTTTCCTTCACCCACATTAAGGAATGACGATGGGACCAATGGACCTGGCGACACATGCCCACCCATCCACGTAATTGCGTGGTGCGCTGGGTGTAATAGCGTCTCACCGAATTCCCACGGAGGGCCAAAGCCTGCGGCTTTGGCCCCACGCACAGTGGAGTATCCAGAAAATTCTGTGCCCGGTGCACTAGATTCTATGAGGTGCCTATAGATCCCATCTGAGGCTTTAGGAACCAGTGACACCTCCTTTGCTGTCGTATCTTTGCGCGCGAGTACCGGTTCAGTCATGCAAAGTGTTTGTAGGTCTTTTCCTAGTGCGTGCCCAAGATAAATATGGCTTCTGCCTTCAGCACGATGTACGAACGCGATAGTAAAATAGAGGTGCAGTAATCCGTCGTCGCCTATGGCAAGGTCTGGATCTTCGAATCCTATAAGCTCGTATCCTATCGGCAGGATTGAGGTAATCATTTCTTCTTCACCGTGTATCAAAAGTCGCTCGCCAATCTCAAAACGACAAGACTCAGTTTCTTGCACTACGTGTAGTTCGCTATGATCAACAAATCCGCTTACGTCGACGCTTCCCTCACGGCTCGTGATGCAACGAATTACGCCATCCTTAAAACCTGTCTGCGGATTCAAAGCTAGAGCCATTACATGCGTAAAGCGTCCTGCAGGATTCACCGCGTGCCCAGGAAGTTCTTCGTATAGTCGTGGTTGCTCTGCATCCGTGTCGGTCATGTACGAACTATAGCAAGCCTTCGTGTATTACGGATGAACGGATATCGACCGCGGAGCGGGCGGTATACCATCGGGGTCAATAGGGTGCACGTCGATAGCACGTATGACTCCGTCTTTCTCGTCCCCTATCACAAAGACTGCTTCACCAACCGACAAGGGCGGTGTGGAATGCGTATCAGGCAGCAGCACGAGCAGTTCGTCCTCGCTGCGATCTGGATCCGAAAGCGCGAAAGATCGTTCGAGCAGACGAAGAACCGTGCCTCGGTACGCGCCATCATGCGGCGGCATTCTTCGTGCTCCTTGGTACAGGGAATTTAGCGGTTGAGGTAGGTAGCCTTGGTCAGCGCGATGAAGCAACATGTCATTTACCCGTGTACCACGGTCAAGTGCTATGCCTATCCCGCACGCAAGCACAATGAGTGCTACGAAAAGATACAAAACCGGGCTACGGTATCCGAATTTAAAGGTGCGCACTACGCGCTCAAGCACCGCAATGAGCACGATATCGATCAAAAGAAGCCACCATGGAAAGAGGCGGATAAATAGCCAGACACCACGAGAACCGAGCTCAAGGAGAGGTTCGTGACCATTCACGCGCAACGTGAAAAATAATAGACTAACGAGGAATATTGAAATTATCAGCACAATCAAAGCAAGAAGAATTATAGCGACGATACGCACCACAAAGAAGATCCGGGAGTGCATAGTGAGCTCCTGGTCCTGTATCTTTTCCATGATGCGTTCCTGGACGGTATGTGCGTGTTCGTCAGAATTCATAGGATAGGTCCATGTGCTTATAAACGGTGGTGAGCGCTACCTTTGCCCTTCGTATGCGGACTCCGACCGTCCCGACGGGTACTCGGAGCACGTCGGCAATTTCCTTATACGAAAGCTCTTCTTGATAATACAGGATGAGTACTTCCCGATACGACTGTGGGATTTCAGCCAGTCCTTTTTCGACCATTACCTTCATCTCCCGCTGCTCGCTCTCGCGCTCGGGCGTTTCGTCTGAGTGCGGGTGCGCGATGAGTGAATCGAAGTCGATAGTAAAAAACGGGAGTCTGCTTTTCTTACGCAGCGCATTCACAAACGTATTGTGCGCGATACGGTATATCCACGGAGAGAAACGTTGGCTATGATCATAACTTCTGAGCGCTCGATACGCTTGCATGAATATTTCCTGGACCATATCTTCGATATCCATCGATTCACGAAGAAATTTAGTTCCATAGCGTTTCAGCTTTGGTTCAAAGCGACCTACCAATATTCCGAACGACGCGGTGTCCCCGTCCTGTGCCATTCGTGCAAGCATTTCGTCTGTAATGCTCGTGGCGTTCGTGGTATCTACGTCGTGTTCATCAGGATTCATGCGAATGATCAGTGTATAAGGATTGCGGGTACGCGGAAACCCCCTCATAAAGGGTACCGGTGAGATATGCGTGGCGGTTTCCCGCGACTATCTCGTATGTAGATCTGGTTGTTGCTTACTGAGCAGTTGTAGGAGCCTGTGCAGCAGGTGCTTGTACCCCATCCATGAGGTGCTTTGCGGTAAGGGTAGTACCGCTGAGCGTACCATTGGCCTCAATCGAATCCCCTATCTGCACATCTCCGACAGAGATAGTTTGGATCTTGGAAGCAGTTGCGGCATCAGCATTCACGGTGTACGTGGTGCCGTTCGGATCCTTCACGGTAAGCGTCGTGCCATTCACGGCAGTCACTGTGCCATGAACGCCTGGTCCGCCGTGTCCTCCCCTTCCTCCATGCATCTGACCGTCATCAATCGCTGTTGCAGTGATTGTGGTTCCGCTTACGGTGCCACGCACCATGATGGTATCACCTACTGCAATGCCACCAATAGTGATGGTTGAGGGCGCTTGTGGCGCCTGTCCTGCCGTAGGCGCTCCATGCTTCAAAATCTTTGCGTTCGTTGCGTCAACCGTATAGGTCGCGCTGTCTTTGGGATCAGAAAGCGTTATAGTGTCGCCGCGTATCGCGGTAACGGTACCCATGGCAGCAGGTTTCTCACGCTGCATTGTTTGTGCAGCTCCTATGCTTGCGGTAGTCGTTGTTGTCGTGTCAGCATGAGCGGCTGCTACGAGACCACCTCCAGCACTTACGACGAGCGCAAGCGCTGCGAGAGGAACTGCTAGGTTTTTCTTTATCATACTGAATTATACCTTTACCTAGTAATGACGAGGCGACGCATGTGCGTGCTCTCTATCTACTAGTACACCGCTCATGCGGAATTATTTCATTCAATACGCGCAAAGCGCAAAAGCCCCAAACGGGGCTTTTGCGCTTTGCGCAGTCGACGAGACTTGAACTCGCAACCTCCCGCGTGACAGGCGGGTGCTCTAACCAGTTGAGCTACGACTGCAATATGGTTGGCACTTATCGAATATAGCGTTTTCTATGCCTTAAAACAAGGCCGTTTCTAATCTCTATTCGATGGTGTCGAGGGTGGGGTACGATCCCACGACCTCAGCGTTATGAGTGCTGCGCTCTGACCAACTGAGCTACCCCGACAAGTGAGTGAAAATGAGCGTAATCGCTCATTTATTGACACTTTACTACGGAGAGTGCCTATATTCAACCTCCCCTTCAGACTCCGCCCAGACCTTACCCTTATGACCTTCAATGATGTTCTTCACTATGTAGAGACCGAAGCCTGTGGAGTCCACGTTCACTAGCTGGCTTTCAGCACCATGTCCACCCTCGGTGAAAAGTCGTGCCATGTCTTCTGGTGTGATACCCAGTACGAGTGGTTCAACGATAAGTAACCAGACGATGCAGGCCACCAACGTCGCTTTCACAAGCATTAGCCAGTCTCGCACGCTCACTCCCTCGAAGTGATTCTCGCGGTAATACATCGCAACAATCACTGGATCGATAGGAATAAGCAGGAGCGCGAAGCGGATCTCGCCGATAATGCGTTCCCGGATGGTAGCCCGAGGGACGAGATGCCACGTGAGCAGCGTTTCGAGCTTTGTTTTGTTCTCCTTGTTGTTGAGTTCTCGAAGTGCATGTGCCTTGAGCCAATCAACCTTCATACGGTCATACGACCAGAAGACGATCGCGTTAAGCCATGAGCGTAGCTGCGCTTGGGATAATGGCGCCCCAAACGGGACCCCAAGACCAAAGCGCGAACGGAAAGAAACCCTTGTCGAATAACCAGTTGAAGCTCTCAAAGAGCGCGAACGGCCATCCAAACTGAAACAGACCCGCTTTGTGGCGGATCAGCCAGTCGGACGAGGTCCGAAACCAAGACTGATGCGCCACGTGCGCCTCCTCTTATTAATTGTGGATGAGCAGGTAATAGAAAGCTATTTTAGGGCTTATCTGCGACCTCTGAGAGTATTATAGCACAGTATAAATATTTTGCAAGTATTCCAGCTAAATGAATAGGCCCGCCACGTTTCCGTAGCGGGCCCTTTTGGTATTGTTTTGGAATTCAGAACCTATACGAAAGCGTCGCCGCTCCATAGAAGTTTCGCTTCCCCGTATCACTATCCATCGGCAGCACAAACTTCGCGCCGATCGAGAGCTTTGTCGTGAGACTGTACGAAGCTACGAACGCAGGATTCACCTTCGCTTGCGCCGTGAAATACGCGACGCTAGGTGAGATGGTGAACTTGTCCGTTACCGGAAGCTCGTACGAGACGTTCAGAAGAACAGTATCGCTCGCTCCCTGAAGAACTGACGCCGAAACGCTCACGCGCATATACGTCAGTCCTGCCTTCACATACCAGTCACCTTGACCGAAGCCTTGGCCCTGGTAGTACGAGTAACGGCCGGCTGCGAGAGTTGCGGTTGCCCTTGCGAGCTTCCACTTCCCTCCCAGTTCAAAGCCATATTCCGAACTGTCGTCGGCGAATGGCTTGGTGAAGCCGGTGTATGCGTACACCGAAACGTACAGATGCTTGTTCAGGTCGTATGACGCTTCGACCTGCAGCACCGACTCATCGCTGATGACCTGATTGAAGGTCTCGGTGTCGATGTACTGCGTTGCGATAGTGGCCTGGAACTCCTGCGCCATCGCGGGCACAGAACACAAGCCGAGAACGGCGCTCGGAAGCGCCGAGATCAAAAGATTCGTGCGCATGTGCGCCTCCTGTTGTTAAGGCTCTGTATGAACCAAGTTGAACGTGTCGGAACGAATTCCCCCCTGCCCTTTACTGCGGAAAATTGTCACGCAGTAGGTAATGCCACCAAAAAGTGTAAGACCAAAAGAGACAGATGCTGCTGTCTCAAGGCCCGAAAAGCCAAGAAACTGTATTACTGCCTAGGTATTAAGACTCTCTTGGCACAAGACTCAGTGTTTTAATTAAGTAATTGCGCG
>CAXUAR010000017.1:0-907 GCA_964249155.1 uncultured bacterium
TCGGCTTCCGCTCTCATGTCGGGTGAGATGGTTCGAACGTCCTCTGTTTCTGTCATTAGAGCAGTAATATCTTCTTCGGAATAACCTCTTTCTTTGAGTTCGAGACTTTCCTTTTCAGACCATCTAATTCCGGGAATACGCTCCATGACGATGATGTGTGTTCCGGCCTGCTCTGCTTTTGCGACAGGCTTTGCCGCAGGTAATCCCATTTGAATAAGTCGTTCAAGGATTTTGTATTCGTAAAAAGGATCTCCCGATTTTCCGACAGCGCCTTTGATAGGGTTTACTCTTCGTCCGACAGTATGAATTTCTTTTCCTTCCGCATTGGTCCAAACGGGCAGATCTTTTACCGCCGTAGGGTCCTCACGAACCACACCTGCCTCGTCATATTTAATTTCTCCCGTCTTTATGTTCTTTCCTTCGCGCTCAAAATATCTTGAAGGATCAACAAGAAATGCTTGTGGTACAAAATCCGTAAATTCTGATTCAACCTCTACCTTGGGTGCAGGAGGACTTTCTTGTATGTTTCTATTAGGCTTCGCGGGACCTTCCATAATGAACTAATTATACTCTTTTCTAGGTATATTTGGAGGTTCTAAGTATCGTAGGGTTCCGGCAATATTAGAACCTGCCAAAAGCCAATCGTTTAAACACAAAAAGTCCCTTTCAGGACTTTTTGTGAACAAATGTGGACCGTACAGGATTCGAACCTGCGACCCTCTCATTGCAAATGAGATGCTCTACCAACTGAGCTAACGGCCCGTGTGTTTGCGCGAATGCTTTTGCCGCTCTATGCGACTGCGCTCACCGGGAACCTTAAGACTTTACCGTTTTCCTCGCTCCAAAGCAAGACCGATAAGGTGGGAAAGGAAGTCTGGGTATTCGACGCCCACGGCGTGGAGAGCTT
>CAXUAR010000017.1:917-4832 GCA_964249155.1 uncultured bacterium
GGTCTCAAGATAGTAAATACCACGTGGCGAGACCATGAAGTCTGAACGCGAATAGTGACGCAGACCAAGAGTGTGGTGCATAAGCCGTGCATTGTGCTCAAGTTCATTCATGATGTGTTTTGGAAAACGACCAGGACACACTTCAAGCGTTTCGCCAGAATACTTTGCGTCATAGGTAAAGAAGTCAGCATGATCTGGCGGAAGTATCTCGGTGGCTGGCAATGAATACAGACGCTCACCGCGCAGGTTTTCAACAACACCTGCGGTAGCTTCAGTGCCGCGTATTAGCTCTTCGATAAGCGTGCCGCCGCAGGCGGGGTCAGCGAGCAATTCTGTCACCGCCTGATGCACCGGCTGGTACCCTGCCTGAAGTGTCACTCCCACCGACGAACCACCTCGCGCAGGCTTCACCACAACCGGCTGTGCAAATGTGCGAATAATTTCATGGACCATTTCGTCTACGTGCTCAACGCGTTCAATATATCGGTACTTTGGTGTCTTGAGTCCAGCCGCGCTCGCTTTTTCTTTCGCCATTACCTTATGCATCGCAAGAAAAGACGAAAATGAATCTGAGCCGGTGTACGGCACGCCGTATTTCTCAAATACTTTCTGAATTTCACCATCTTCTCCGTACTCGCCATGAAGCGCATTCAGCACGACGTCGACTCCGGGTAGTACGCGCGCAGGAGTCGTAGGGAGACCACGCTCATGCCACACGCCACTGCGATCAATGTAGATGTCACGCACGGTGAAGTGATCACGCGAGAGGTTTGAGAGCATGGCGTGCCCAGACTTGAGCGATACTTCGTGCTCGCTTGACGGACCTCCGCGCACAATTGCAACAACAGTGCCTCGCATATGAAAAGAGTATAGCAGGCGATGCAGAGAAGGTAGGGAGCGAGGAAATAGAAAGTATTGTACGGGACTCTTTATTGAACACTTTCTTCCTTAAACACATTCTCAATCGTGGATATCGCAACCGGGTGATAACCGGCACGAGCTTCCGCGAACACGCTGAGGCCGAATTCCTTGCCCTCGGGAGTCTGGGCAAGTGCACGATAGAGCGGTCGAAGGTACTTCATGCGCCCTTGAGTACGAAGGAACGCTGCAACACGGGGTAGGACCTCGATGTAGTCAGCTTCGATCGCGGCAACGAGAAACGACGCTCGTACTTCGATATTCGCTTCAAACCGCAAACCGAGTGTTTGGTCGAGCTGCGCCATAAAGTCTCGGGTGAGAACATCGTGGGGCAGCAGTTCGAGGTACAGCTGACACTGTTCGGTAGTCCAGCCATTATCGTTGGCCGGCACTTGCACAGCGAGTGCGGTTTTTTGCACCTCGGCAATGAGTGTGGATTTGACTACTGGCGCATTGCTCGGTAGGCCAGGCTCGTAGACCCATTCCCGCACACGCACGAGGTTGAACACGTCCTGGCCGAGCTCCTGGACAATGAAGTCGAGAAAAGTCTCGGTATATATCGACTGAAACTTAAACGTATCGATATACTTTGCAACAAACGCCGCGAAACGTGTGCGGCCAACCGCCTGCTCAATGGTCATGAGCAACAGCGACCCTTTGAAGTACGGCACCCTCGAAAAGATGTCATCAGGATCAACGTCGTTTGCGGCTGGAGCGAGCTTTGTCAGGTCCCACAGACCGTTCTTCCTGTAGCCAACACAGTCGGCGTTGAACTCGCACTCAAGCAGCTTGTAGTGCACGAGCGCATGATGCCGGCCGCGATACTTCTCCATGATTTTCTGCTCAGCCCAGACCGTCCAGCCTTCGTTTAGCCAGAACGCATCCCAGTTCGCATTAGTAATAAGGTTGCCCGTCCACGCATGCGCCATTTCGTGCGCAAGCGTGCCAATTCCCGAACCGTCGCCCGTGATAAGCGTTGCTGTGAGGAACGAAAGGCAAGGATTCTCCATGCCACCGTACGGGAACGCCGTTGGCAACACCAAGAAGTCCTGTCTGCCAAACGAATACGGACCAAAGAGTTCTTCACCGATCAGCATGAGCTTCTCGATATCAACAAACTCACGGGCGCATGCGTCGACCATGGAAGGCAACGCCCATACACGGCTGCGATGCGACAGTTCCCGACTCTCGAAATTCCCCACCGCAAAGGCGATGAGGTAGGACGGAATTGGGTACGGCATAGCGTATGACTCGGTGCAGAAACCATCAGCGTCGGGTGCACTACGTCCTTTGCATTCAGCTGCAGCGATGAGGCCGCGCACTGCCTTCGGGGTGCGGATAGTCGACGTCATAGTGAACTTTATACTCGGTATATCTTGGCACGGAATATAGGAACGTGCGTTAATTGCTTCGCCTTGTGTATAGATGAGCGGTTGTCCGCCCGCAAGATACGGCGTCATCCATTGAAGACCTTTCGCCATTGGTGCCGTCTTGTACTGAATGATCACCTGCTTATTGGCTGGCACGGTTATCGCGAGCCTTGAACCCTTTACATTCAACGGTTCTGAAAGTTCGTAGCCGAGTTTTTTGCCCCATGAGTCAGTAATCTGGATGATATTGATTTCAGAGGTATCGAAGTAGGTGAGACCACTCTTGTCGAACGTATAGTGCGCAATAGCGCTAATTACCTTCTCATCGACATCCAAATGATTGATGTCCCAGTGAATGCTTTTTGTCTTTGGCTGACTCGGCTCGTAGAACGAGTGTGGGTCTTGCCGGTGTGTAATGATCATGGCTTCGCTGATTGCTTTTTACTAAGAGACGTATGCATTTGGCGCGTTCTAGCAGCGCGGTGGCGAGACAAGGAGAAGCGGTGTGCTTCGGAGTTCGCAAGGACTGCATCGGCGTCCGTGATGCCTGCGCGTAATCCGCCTAGCACTTCGCGCGGGCGGTGGCGCTCATCCTTTACCACTGCCACTACCGGGATGCCGATGCCTACTTCCTGGAGCAGCGCTTCTGCGGCTTTCTTATGGGTCTTTCCTCCGTCGATTACGAACGCCTTGGGCAATGGCCACTCGGGGTGACCGAGACGACGCGACAATATTTCCCTGAGCGACGCGATGTCGTCATTCGTCGACTTCCCTCCCAAACCTTGAATCTTGAACATACGGTAGTCAGACTTGAGCGGCATGCTGTTTTCTATTGCCACCATTACGCCGATGGCATTCGTGCCGCCGATGTGCGCAGTGTCATACGCTTCTATGCGGGGGCCAGCAGGCAGGTCGGTGCGGTCGTCCCGAATAAGCGATACGTCCTGTACGTGGTCGAGCGCGAATAGTTGCCCACGGAGCGTTATCGCGTCTTCAAAGCGCTCTTCTTTGGCGGCTTGCTTCATCTCCTTAGTAAGCGTCGCGCGAAGAGTACCTACTCGTCCGGAAAGGAATAGGCTTACATGCTGAATAGAACGCAAGTATTGCTTGCGGTCCATGTCGCGCGGGTACTGGCCGATCTGTCGATTAAATTCTACGTTTGCCTGCAAGTGCTTATTCCCCGTACTCACGACGCGTCCTGGGCGCGCAACATCGCGAACAATAGGCTTTGCGGTGTCATAGAACGGAAAGATCTTGCGGATGAGCCTAAGCGCTTCACGTAATTGGTAGCCTGAGGGGAATGGTCCGTACGCGGCTTTGAAAGGCACGGGCGGTGCGTCATACGTATGTTTATTATTGAAATCTATATCCTTTCCTCGCACGGCTATGACGCGCGGGATCTCTTCATTGGTAACGATCGCGTACAAGAAGCTCTTGTCGTCCTTACCCATCGAGTTGGCAGCCGGATTGTGCTCGCGTATGAGTGCTGCTTCGCGCACCAGTGCTTCAAGTACCGTCGGCACCGGCTCGTGCATGAGTCCGTCAGCCTGCGTGACCATGTCGACGATGCGCGGCCCGCGCGTAGAGATAAGCTCCATATCAAAATACGAGCGCACGCGGTCACGAA
>CAXUAR010000017.1:4842-13188 GCA_964249155.1 uncultured bacterium
GCCTTTCCTACATACAGTATTTTCTTTGACCGTCCTTTGCCCTTGGTAAAGAGATACACGCCGGGCGAGTCGGGCAGGTCAAATTTCTTTAGGTCAGTTCGTTCCATAGCTATTCTTGACTATACGTGAATATCTTTATATAAATCATACCAGGAGAGTCTGAAACGGAAAGGTCTTTATCATGTTGCACTACGGAGAACGCAAGCATCGCGCGAGCCATTTCCTGTTGAAGGGGGCATTGATGCTCCTCATCGCAGGAACGGCACCTGCCCTTTGCCAAGTACCCGATCCCGAACGGATGCTGTATCTTTCGATCGGCGCGATCATCTTCGGATGGTTTTTCATCCTTGCGATGGGAGAATTGGCACGCACGACAGAATCGGTGCCTGACGGATTTCATCAGCAGCGAGTCGTGGTTCACACGCTGATTATTCTCTGGGTCGTGCTCGCAACCTGGTTATTCAGCACTCTGCTCCTTACTCCTGAATGGAGCAATCGACTGCTGATGCTCGACCTGATTGCATTCGTATACCCGCTGGTTGCGATCGCGTCCCACACGCGGCGCCATGTCCGCCACATGCGCCAAGCGAAGAAAGTCATCGTCACCGAGCCCAGCAACGCCAGCATCCTGAAAACTCTCAGAGAGCATACCTGACATTATTGTCGCCCCTAACCAGGGCGGCTTTTTTATTTCTTTTCGGGTGCGGTATGCTCGGCAGAGTGTTTCTTGCGCTTCTTTGCCTTCGCGAACATCTTCGCGAGGTATTCTCCGGTATGTGAACCTTCAGTCTGAGCAACTTCTTCCGGAGTTCCCTTTGCCACAACTTTTCCTCCGCCTACACCTCCTTCAGGACCAAAGTCTATGAGATAGTCACACGACTTAATGAGGTCGAGGTTGTGCTCAATAACAACAACGGTATTGCCACGACGTACGAGCTCTTGAAGAATTTCAATAAGTTTGCGAACGTCTTCGTAATGAAGTCCGACAGTAGGCTCATCGAGCAAGTACAGCGTCTTCATGGTTACGGGACGATACAGCTCGCTCGCGATCTTGACGCGCTGCGCTTCGCCGCCTGAGAGCGTCGTTGCTGACTGTCCGAGAGTAAGATATTCGAGACCGGTAGAGTTAAGGGTCTCAAGACGGTCATTGATAGACGGAATATCCTTGAAGAACGCTTCAGCTTCTTCGATGGTCATCTTGAGCACATCGTAAATATTCTTTCCTCGATACGTAACTTCCAGAGTCTCCTTCATGTAGCGCGTACCATTGCATACGTCGCAGGTCACGTATACCGTCGGCAGGAAGTGCATCTCAACCGCTATCATGCCGTTGCCTTGGCAGGCTTCACAGCGACCTCCCGGTACGTTGAATGAGAAGCGGCCAGGCTTCCAGCCGCGTGCACGTGCTTCGCTTGAAGCCGCGAACAGGTCACGGATGAGCGTAAATGCGCCAGTGTATGTTGCGGGGTTTGAGCGTGGTGTGCGGCCAATAGGTGACTGATCGATAAGAACCACACGACCAAAGTATTCGGTGCCTGTTATGCTCGCACAGTTCGCTACCGGAGTCTCTCGCTTTGCAAAGCGAGCTGCTACGTTCTTGTGAAGTACGTCATACAAGAAACTCGACTTACCAGAACCCGATACACCGGTAATACCCACTAGCTTTCCAAGGGGCACTTCAACATTCAAATTCTTGAGGTTATGAAGCGTTGCGCCTTTTACTTTTATAGAGCCTTTCTCGCTCGTACGACGCTCTTCTGGAATCGCAATCTCAGTCTCCTCACGAAGATACGAAAGGGTAAGAGAGTTCGAATCGTTCTTTGGTGCAGTGAGCAAATCATCGAGCCAACCAGCAGCTACCACTTGCCCACCATGCGTTCCTGCTCCAGGGCCGATATCGACAAGGTAATCAGCGGCATAAATGGTATCTTCGTCATGCTCTACGACCAGAATCGTATTACCAAGTTCTTTTAGGCGTAGAAGCGTAGAAATGAGTCTGTCGTTGTCACGCTGGTGAAGACCGATCGTTGGCTCATCAAGCACGTACAATGCGCCCACAAGCCCTGTACCGAGCTGTGAGGCTAGTCTAATGCGCTGTGCTTCCCCACCAGAAAGCGTTGCGGCAGAACGGTTAAGTGTTAGATAATCGAGACCAACATTGAGCATGAAATCAAGGCGCGCCGTGATCTCACGGATAATAGGTAGCGCAATCTCTGAACGCATTTCTGACAACTCAAGATGATCCATAAACTCCTTTGCTTCGCGTATGGAGAAGTCAGTAAAGTTTACGATGTTGATACCAAGGCCATTGTTGATCTTTGGGTTCTTTTTGCCAGAAAGATATACACGAAGTGCCTCGGGACGAAGGCGCATACCATGACAAGTCGGACAAGGCTCGTCAGAAAAGAGCGACTTCGTGCCAAGGCCGTTACAGGTAGGGCATGCTCCGTACGGGCTATTGAACGAGAACAAGCGCGGCTCAACTTCCGGGAACGACATGCCGTCGTCTGGGCAGATGAACTTCGAAGATAACGTTTCCAGCGTGCCGTCGGCATGCTGAATCTTTACCAGGCCATCTGCTTCCTTGAGTGCCAGCTCGAGCGCTTCTGAAAGGCGCTCGCGTGCAGGGTCGGGATTGCGAACGAACTCAGACACAAAGATAGAATCAACGACGGCGTCTATGTCATGGCGCTTATTGCGGTCGAGCGTAATCTTCTCGCGAAGCGAATGAAGCACGCCGTCGATGAGCACCTTCTCGAAACCCTTGCTAAGCAGGTCGTAGAGGAGCTGGTAGTATTCGCCTTTGCGGCCGACGACGACCGGCGCGTATACCACCACCGTGCTGCGGTCGAATTCAACCCCCATGACTTTCTCAGCGTTCTCTCCGCCGGTCTTCGCATCGATGCGGTTTTTGATAAGGCGAATCATTTCTTCCTTTGAAAGGCGGATGATGGGCACGTCGTGATTGATACAGTACGGCTGGCCGACGCGCGCATACAGGACACGGAGGTAGTCGTATATCTCCGTTACGGTCGCAACGGTCGAGCGCGGATTATTCGAGCGGCTCTTCTGGTCTATAGAAATTGCAGGGGAAAGGCCGGTGATCTCATCCACGTCTGGCTTCTGCATCTGGTTCAGGAACTGGCGGGCGTAGGCAGAAAGAGATTCAACGTAGCGACGTTGACCTTCGGCAAAAATCGTATCAAAGGCAAGCGAAGACTTTCCAGAGCCGGAAAGCCCAGTGAGTACGGTCATAACTCCTCTCGGGATATCTACCGAAAGGTTCTTCAGATTGTGCGTACGAGCGCCCTTCACCCGTATCCAGTCTTCGCCGATGTGCTGTTCATGCGCGTCCGCTGCGGATGTTTTTTTGGTAGTCTTTGCCATTTTTGCAATAGAAATGTGTGTAGTGCCACGATGCCTATACTACGGAAATTCCCCTGTCCGTGGCGGGACAGGTACAGTATCAGTATAACGGAAACGACGGTGGTGCGCTACAAAGCGTTTATGCAGGAAGAAATTCTCCTATCTTTGCGACGATCTCATCAATATCAACTTCGGCCTTTACCAAGTACGCATTCGCACCGAGCGCCATGACGCGCTCTTTGTCGGTTGGTGCTCCAAGGTTTGAAACCACGATCACGGGCACCGTCTTTCCTTCGTCCTCGCGCTTGCGAAGCGTTTCGAGCACAGTAAAGCCATCCATGGTCGGCAGCATGAGGTCGAGCAGCACGACGGACGGCTTGAATTTATCAAAGAGGGCAAGGGCTTCGTTGCCGTCAGCTGCATACAGAGTTTGATACTTACCGGCAAAGGTGTGGCCAAGCAGGTTCTTGAGCACCGGATCATCCTCGACAACCAGAATGAAGCTTGTTTCGTTCATATAAATTAAGTATATCCTACTCGGCCGTTGGCAATGAAAGCGTAAAGGTCGTGCCCGGGCCCTCGGTATTGCTCGCAAAATCAAGATCACCCCCATGGTCGGTCGCGATGGTACGTGCAATATACAAGCCGAGTCCGTTGCCAGCATTTTCCTTAGTAACCGCATTGTCTGCTCTATAGAACCGCTCAAAGATATTATTGCGGTCTTTAGGCGCGATGCCGATACCCGTATCGCGCACGCGCACGAGTACGCGACCAGGCACGCCCGACATCAGAAGCTGGACACTTCCTCCCGCCGGCGTATAGCGGATGGCATTCTCGATTAAATTATTAAGCACCCACTTTATCTGCTTGCGATCAGCGCGCACCTTTGGAAAGATTTCGCCATCGTCTTTGTAGTAGACAGCAACACTGCTCTTCTGCGCCATAGTCGCAAAATCTGCCACGACTGAACGCATAAGCTCCTGGAGATCGAGCGGAGCAAAGACATAGTTGTGCTTCCCAGACTCAATGCTCGATATATCCAGCAGCGTACCCACAATAGCGACAAGGTCATGCGATTTCTCGACGGCGCTTGCGATGAGCGCATGCTGGCTTTCAGTAAGCCGCTCTTTCTCGAGCGCTTCGAGCGCCCAGCGAATGCCTGTAAGCGGCGTGCGAAGCTGATGTGCCGCAGTCGATATGAAGTCAGACTTCACGCGCGATATTTCCACGTCGTGCTCATGCACTTCTTCAAAGTTGGCGGTGAAGTCGACGAACGACCGTGCGAAGGCCTGCATTTCTCTCGACGTATGCGTGAATTCAGGCAGTGAAACCAATTCCTGATTGATAGCAAAGTCTGTCATGGCCTGCGTAATGAGCCGCACAGGACGCACGATGATGCGATCGAGAAGAATATACAGCAGAACGAATATCAGTATGTTCAGCAGCGCAAAGAGCAGCACGTACACAAGCCACGGACCGTATGCTGCAACTGCCGCAGGACTCAGCGACGCGAACGCTCTGATAATCGGCGCCGGAGCTCCCCATACGCCATAGAGAATAAAGCCGATAAAGGCGAGGAGAAGCGCGAGCGAGGTTAAAAGCAGAAGTGCGATATACGCGCGCAGGTTCATAGGGAAATCGTACCACGGAGCCAGTGCCTCTTAAGCCACGCTGCGACGTCCCAGTCGTATGGCGCTGCTATCGACGCCTTCGCGGAGCACTCGAGTTGCGCTTCTTTGGAGCAGACTTCGGCTTCACTTCCTTTCCTTCAAGGATATATATCTCGTCGCGCAATATCGCCGCTGTTTCAAAATCAAGATTCTCAACCGCTTCGCTCATTTGCGCACGCTTTTCTTTAAGAAATGCTTTCGGATCTTCGTCATACAGCTTGCTATCGAGCGTCAGGAGCTCATGCACGGTCTTGTCATGGTCGCTGCGCATCGAAGCAGCGATATCTTTGATCTCCTTTATGATCGTCGCTGGTGTGATGCCATGCTCAGTGTTGTAGGCCACCTGAATAGCGCGGCGTCGATTCGTTTCAGAGATGGCGCGCTCCATAGAACCAGTCATAACGTCTGCGTACAGGATCACGCGGCCCAGGATATTGCGCGCCGCACGGCCGATAGTCTGAATAAGCGACGTTTCAGAGCGTAGGAATCCCTCCTTGTCTGCGTCGAGAATACCCACGAGCTCAACTTCCGGCAGATCGAGTCCTTCGCGAAGCAAGTTCACGCCGACGAGTATATCGAATGTTCCTTTGCGGAATTCAGTGAGGATAGTAATGCGGTCGATGGTCTTTACGTCGCTATGCAGGTACTCGGCTTTGATGCCGCGCTCCTTGAGGAAGGTCGAAAGATGTTCGGCCATCTGCTTCGTAAGCGTTGTGGCAAGTACGCGTCCTCCACCTTTAATAACGGGCTCTGCTTCTTGTATGAAGTCTGCAATTTGGCCTTTGTACCCTTCAGCTCCCTTGATATCTCCACCAACTCCCGCGCCTTCGGCTATCGGTCGAACGATAAGCTCTGGATCGATGAGTCCCGTCGGGCGAATGATCTGCTCCACGAACTGGCCGTTTGGCGCTACGCTATGTTCCTTTTCATAGTTGCCGGGCGTGGCCGTCGTAAAGATTACCTGGCCGATGCGCTCTTCGAATTCTTCGAACTTAAGCGGGCGGTTATCCAGAGCCGAAGGCAAACGGAAGCCGTGCTCGATGAGCATCTCCTTCCTCGCCCGGTCGCCGGCGTACATGCCGCCTACCTGTGAGACCGTCACGTGCGACTCGTCGATGATAGTGAGAAAGTCCGGGCTGCCGTCTTTCTTGTGCGGAAAATACGAAAGCAGTGTGTGAGGCGCTTCTCCGGGTGCGCGGCCGTCGAAATGGCGTGAGTAGTTCTCGATACCGTTGGTATAGCCGATTTCGCGTATGAGTGATAGGTCATGCAGGGTACGACGCTTTATACGCTCTGATTCGAGCAGCTTGTCTTCGCGCTTGAAGATTGCAAGGCGTTCGTCGAGCTCAGCCCGGATGTCTTCCATCGCTCGTTCGCGGTCTTC
The DNA here is from genome assembly GCA_964249155.1 of uncultured bacterium. Classification (GTDB taxonomy): domain Bacteria; phylum Patescibacteriota; class Minisyncoccia; order Phycocordibacterales; family Phycocordibacteraceae; genus C7867-001. The sequence goes on from CAXUAR010000017.1 coordinate 11,263, forward strand.
ATCACTGGAAACGAAGTGTTTTGCAGGGAATATGAACAGGCTGTCGGGAGTGCCGGTAAGTGCACGGTATACGGCGCGTTCGTTAACCGGCATAAGCTCGAGCGAGTTTCCTACCGCACGGATCTTTCCAGGCTCAAGGTCTGCGGTCGTGCGCTCAAAATAGATTCGGATGAGCTTGCGAATGAGTGCAGCACGATTTTCCTTTGCGCCGACTTCAAGCTTTACGTGCACCTTTTCATAGTTTTCTGGAGAACCGAGGCCGTAGATGGCAGAGACTGACGCCACGATGATGACGTCCTTGCGGGTAAGCAAGGCCTGGGTAGCTGCGTGACGCAGCCGATCAATCTCTGCGTTTATCTGCGCCTCCTTTTCTATGTACGTGTCCGAGTGCGCGATGTACGCTTCTGGCTGATAGTAATCATAGTAGGAGACGAAGTAGTGCACGGCGTTTTCCGGGAAGAACTCCCGGTACTCTTGTGCGAGCTGCGCAGCGAGCGTCTTGTTGTGCGCCATCACCAAGGTCGGCTTCTGGATGTTGTTGATAACGTTCGCTGCCGTGTAGGTCTTTCCAGAGCCCGTAACACCCACGAGCGTCTGGTAGCGCAAACCGTCCTTCACCCCTTTGGTGAGTTTTTCAATTGCCTTTGGCTGGTCGCCAGCGGGCGGAAATGGACTGTGCATTTTAAAACCTGCCATATATGGTGTAGTGTACCGTGAGAGAGGAAACTTCGCATCAGGGAGGACTACCAATGCGGTTTGATGATCCTCGTGCGCTTGCGCAAGAATTCAGAAGACGAGGCTGGAAATGGATAGCTTCCTATATTGAGCTATGGGATGAGCTCCCGATTGCCGTAGAGGCACAATTATATATATCAGATGGTCAGGAATATGATTTCTGTATAGATGACCCATTCTCATTCTTCACGATATTCCTTAGAAAAAGAGAGCGAGACGGAGAGATAGCTGACGCAACGCTAAGTGCAATGGATGAATTTCTGGAAACCCTTGTGGCAGAGCTCACGGCTCCAGGCAAGCATCGGCTACACTAATCTGGCCCCGCTGCAAGCAGCGGGGCCATTTTTATACCCGATAGTATTCTCGAACAAAGTCTTCGCGGTACGCGGCAAAGGTTCCGTGTATGATCGCTTCGCGGGCACCGTCGACGAGCTCGATAATGAAGCTGAGGTTGTGGATGGAAGCGAGTATCTGCCCGAGCATCTCGTTTGAGCGCAGGAGGTGCGATACATATGCTCGGGTGAAGTTTTCAGTTCCTGGCACGATCATTCCAGAGTCGAGCGGCGTGAAATCGTTTATATATTTTTCGTTCTTGAGGTTGATGGGACCTCGCTTCGTATAGATAGTACCGTGGCGGCCTTGGCGTGTAGGGGCTACGCAGTCGAAGGTATCTACTCCTGCGGCAATGGCCTCAAGCAAGTCGCCGGGCTCGCCTACGCCAAGCCCGTGACGCGGCATGTCCTCAGGCAGTTCATCCAGCACCGAAAGCGCGAGCGGCAGCATGCTCTGGCCATTGGTCTTGCTGAAGGATCCACCAAGACCGAAGCCGTCGAAGCCCATTTCCGCTATGGCTCGCGTGCTCTCGCGCCTGAGATCGGGGAACTGGCCTCCCTGCCCGATTCCATAGAGCGCTTGAACGCGATTGGCTTCAATATTCTGGCGATGCGCTTTGAGCGAGCGGTCTGCCCATCGGTGCGTGCGGTACATCGCCTCCTTCTGGTATTCATACGGCTCAGTCTGAGAGGTGCACTCGTCGAAGGCAAAGAAGATATCTGCGCCGAGCTTGTGCTGCATCTCTACCGACCGCTCAGGCGTGAAGCGATGGAGCGAGCCATCGAGGTGTGAGGTGAAGGAAACTCCTTCTTCGTCGATTATAGCGAGCTGCCCATGCTGGCTCTGCACGTCCTCGTC
>CAXUAR010000018.1:0-5371 GCA_964249155.1 uncultured bacterium
GGCCGCGGCGTGGTGCTCAATGAGCCGTCTGTCGTCGCCGGCTCTACCGAGACCAACAAAGTAGTCGCTATCGGCGTAGAAGCTAAGAAGATGGTCGGTCGTACGCCGGACTCAATAGTCGCGTACCGTCCTATGAAGGACGGTGTCATAGCTGACTACCGCGTGACTGAAGCCATGCTCCGCTACTTTATGCGCAAGGCTCTCGGCAAGTACAATCTCTTTAAACCAACAGTACTTATTTCTGTACCAGCGGGTGTAACCAGCACTGAGAAGCGCGCCGTGATTGAAGCTGCCGCAAAGGCTGGCGCAAAAGACGCATACGTGGTGAAAGAACCAATCCTCGCCGCCATTGGCGCAGGTATCCCCATTCATGAAGCAATGGGATACATGGTCGTAGACATCGGTGGCGGGACTATCGACGTAGCCGTGATCTCTCTCGGAGGCATTGTCGCATCGACCTCAGTCAAATGCGCGGGCAATCGTCTCGACCGCGCGATAATAGACCACGTAAAGAAGCAATACAACCTTGCCATCGGAGATAAGACTGCCGAAGATATAAAGATACAGATCGGCTCTGCCGTGCCGGTGAGCGAAGAACTCCTGATGGCTATTAAAGGTCGCGATTTGGTATCAGGACTTCCGCGTACGGTAGAGCTTAAGACGAATCAAGTCGTACAGGCGCTTAACCGCGAACTACGTGAGATGATGCAGGCAATCCGCAAAGTCCTTCAAGAAACACCGCCAGAACTCGCAAGCGATATTATTGACAATGGCATCATCCTTACTGGAGGAACGTCACAGCTCCGTAACCTTCCTGAACTCGTACTTCGTCGCACCGGAGTCCAGTCAAAGCTCGCTGACGACGCTTATTTCTGTGTCGCTCGCGGCACGGGCATCGCCCTCAAGCATTTGGATACCTATAAAAAGAGCATTATTTCGAAGCGATAAGTTATCACGACAGAAGCAAGTGAAATTAATGTGGAGCCAACACTGTACGATGTCATAGAAATTATGAATAAAGGCTTTGGTCGCACGGATCAGCTTGATGGTCGAATGGACAGGCTTGAAGAAGTAATGAAAAGTGGATTTGAAAGGGTAGAGAACCTATTTGAAGGAGTTTAAGTATAAGTTAAATAATTGGGTCAGCTAATACACTCACTTGATACGAGAGTCACGACTCTAGGGCTAACAGTAGACAATCTGGACGAAAGATTTGAAAATCTAGAAATAGCATTTGATAGAGACGCAGTAACGATTGTTGATCACGAAAGACGCATTACAACGCTTGAAATTGCTGAAGTATAAAAGCTTTTAAGCAGCGATCATGGCGATCAGTACATGAGAAGGGCTCCGGCGCGTGGTGTGCAGGAGTCCTTTTGAGCTGTAGCTTTTTGCTTAGAACCTCATAGCGAAACCAGCGAACATACAAGTCTTCCGCACCCGATTGCTTGACTGAGCGAACACTCTCATGCTCACATCATTTCCTAGATCAAGTGAAGTACCCAAGTTCGAAAACCGAGGACTGCGAATAGTATCGGTAACGAACGACAATGGACCGCTAAATGCGATGGTCCATTCATGACCTCTCCGCACGACTTCGTGACCCATAACAACACTACGTTCGACCCATGGACGGTCTTTGCGCGCCCAGTTGATGGTGCTCGGGACGTACGGAATGTGCACATCGGTCTGTATATTCGCAAGCACAGCCTCCTGTGCACACGCAGGAAGTGCAGCAGATGAAAACAGTGTACTGAGAAGAGCAATGAAGGTACGCATCAGACGTTCCTTTCGTGCGAATGCATGATAGCGACCTTGCTACCTATAGCTATAATCCATATTAGGTAACAATATGTCAAGGAAGCACCCTGCGCAACTCTTTTCAACTATCGTATACTAAAAGGTATGGCACATGCATATGTTGTAGCGGGGAATGTAGAAGAGAATATTCAGAAGGCGCTTGGTTTTGGCGAACGAGAACTTGGCTTTGCACTTGAACGCAATTCGGACGTAGTCGTACTGCGCTTCGGACTCTTTTCTGTCGAAGACGCGCGCAAGTTAATCGACTCAGCATATCGAAGCGCGATCGGTAACAACGGTAAAGTGATCATTGTGAGCATGACGCGCGTATTTCATGAAGCGCAGAACGCGCTTCTTAAGCTATTGGAAGAGCCGCCTGAAGGAGTAACGCTTATCCTGTGTATACCTTCCGCAGGTATTCTGCTCCCAACGCTGCACTCGCGCATCCTTTCGCTCCCGCAACCACAGAAAATTGTGAGCGAGGTGGAGGAGGAGACGTGTGTGGATACCGATGACGTCCAAGAATTTCTGCACGCTACCATGGCTGAACGAGATAAGATTATCGTCAAACTTCTTGATCGTACAAAGTCAGATAAGGACGAAGTAAAGCAGGTAGCTCGAAACAATGCTATCGAACTGATTGAAAGATTGCTACACGTGAGTTATCGATCAGGTACTACTAACAAAGGCACAATGTCTACGGAACGTCAGCAAGAGCTGCGTGATTTTGAAGATGATCTCTCAGCATTCCTTCCCATTCTTCATGAACGCTCAGCTCCACTAAAGCTTATTTTCGAACATATACTTCTCGTTATCCCCAAAAGCCTGGCTAGTAGCAAGGTTTGACTCTTTTAACAGCATCTGGTATAACATAATTATTACACACCACGTATGGCATCAAAAACTAGCAAAACCAAAGGAAACACTAAGGGTAAAAAGGCTCCCGTAAAGAAAACCGCCCGAAAAAACGTTCCAAAAACAATGCTTACGAAACTTAGTTTTGACAGTTCGAGCCTTGTGAAGCACCTCCTTGCTGAAGTGCCTGATCGCGCGCGCGAAGTGCTTACGTACCGTTTCGGTCTTGGCGCTTCAAGCGAGCGTGAGACGCTCGAAGCCATAGGCGAGCGCTGGAGCATCACACGCGAGCGCGTACGCCAGATCGAAGCTGCAGGACTCGAATCTATTCGAGGTTCAAAAGCATTTAAGAACGCGAAGGCAGCCTTTGACGAGCTTTCCACGCACATGCATACGCTCGGTGTCATAATCGAAGAGGAAGAGCTTCTAAGCGGACTTGCGACCGATGAAAAGGCTCGCAACCGTTTCCGTTTCTTACTTGTGGTTGGAAGTTCTTTCTTTCGCGAGCGTGAGACCGATGAGTTCTATGCCCGCTGGCACGTTGACCAAGCGACCGCTGAGCGCGTGCATGATGCCCTTACGCGGCTCTATGCAGGCCTTTCTGACACGGAAGTTCTGGCTGAAGGCGAGATCATGGACAAATTCCTCGACGAGCTCAAGACCGTAAACGAAGCCTACAAGAATGAGGAAGTTCTTAAGCGCTGGCTCTCTCTTTCAAAGACTATTTCTTCGAACCCACTTTCTGAGTGGGGCAAGGCTCAGGCTCCGGCTATCCGCACGAAAGGCATTCGTGATTATGCCTACTTGGTTATAAAACGTGAAGGTCAGCCGATGCATTTCTCTGATGTTGCAAAGGCTATTGGTCAACTTTTTGCCAAGGAAGCGCATGTTGCAACCACCCACAACGAGCTTATTAAAGACGCGCGCTTCGTACTAGTAGGCCGCGGTCTCTATGCGCTTTCTGAGTGGGGCTTTTCTCCAGGAGTCGTACGCGACGTGGTCAGAGATGTGCTTACCAAGCAGGGTTCGATGACTCGTGAGAAGGTTATCGAAGAAGTTAAAAAGGTTCGGTATGTAAAGGACAATACTATTCTCGTAAACCTGAACGACGCTCGGTACTTTAAGCGCAACAAAAACGGTACGTATACTGTTGCATAAGGAGTTTGCACAGAGGTGCATATGAATGCACACACGAAGGCACCCATGGGTGCCTTCGTCATATATACTAGTAGCATATGTCAGACAGTCACAGCGGAAGTGGATTACCGGGCATGGGGCTAGTGTCGAGTTTCAAAAATACGATACACACAAATGGGTATCACCTCAAAGGACGGCCGCTTGTCATTATTTTCTTACTACTGAATTTCGGTTTTCTTTTCTTTTCCCTTTCTCAGACGCTTGCGAACTGGGCATTCGTAGCATTCTTCTCGCCACTCTGGGTGCCATACTTTGCGGGTCGAGCAACCTTTGAGCGCTTTGTGCAATCACGCCGAGCCGAAAATGCCGCACGCCAAAAACATGTCCTGCTTGAGCTACGCATGCCGCGCGACACCAAGAAGACGCCGCTTGCCATGGAGACTATCTTGTCGGGCATGCATATAGATTCAGGCGAGAGTAACTGGTACAAGAGAATAGTACAAGGCAATATGCGCCCAACATTCTCGCTTGAAATCGTGTCTATAGGCGGCAGAATACACTTTTACGTATGGCTTCGTGAAGGCTTTCGGCGTGCGACGGAAAGTTTTTTCTATGCTCAGTATCCCGATATGGAAATAATCGAAGCGGAAGATTATAGCCGTCTGGTTAATCCTATGGATCATTCATACAGCATGTTTGGCGACGAATATACGCATCCAAAGGCTGATCCTTATCCTATTAAGACATACGTCGACTATGGCCTCGACAAGGCCGGCGCAAAGCCTGAAGAAATAACCGACCCACTCGCACAGCTTATTGAATTTATGGGTTCAATCGGTCCCAAAGAGCAGATATGGCTTCAGCTAATTATGCGGGTAACGAAGGGCGAAAAATATAGTGGCAAAAAGACCGCTGATGGCAAGACATATACCTGGAAAGATGAGGCAACAGACCTTATTGAAAAAATACGCGAAGCAACTTCAAGAAAGGGCAAATATACTGATCCTGTTACAGGAAAGGCCCATGAAACTGAAGGATTCCCGAACCCTTCCAAAGGACAATCAGAAACTATGGCTGCCATTGAGCGCAATATAGCTAAGCAAGGATTTGATGTCGGCATACGCGGCATTTATACTGCGCCTCAAGAAGCATACCAAGGAAGCATGATCAGTTTCTTACTAAGTATTTTTAAGCCCTTTAATAGTGAGTCGTACAATAGTATAAAAACAGCTGCTCACTTCTCGGCAAGCTTCAATGACTACCCATGGGAGGATCGCGGTGGCCACTTGAAGCACCATCTCCAGGAACAGATAGTCGAGTACTATCGCAGGCGCGTGTATTTCCAAGAGCCATACATTGGTGAGTGGATGATCATGAGTACCGAGGAAATAGCGACACTCTTCCATGTGCCAGGTGCGAACGTCGAGACGCCAAGTCTACCACGTATACAATCAGCCACGAGCGGCGCACCCGCAAATCTTCCTACATAATGAGCAGGCTGCAGCAATTCTTTCTACCGTATGTCGTGGAGCTTCGCTCAATCTCGGCCCGGCCCCCCCCCGCCGCAGGGGGGGGGTAC
>CAXUAR010000018.1:5381-9181 GCA_964249155.1 uncultured bacterium
GCTGATTGTCGGCCCGCAATCGCTGCGCGCTTGCGGGTCTTACGGCATCACTTGTTCTCGGTATCGGACTAGCGTTGCTCCTTTCACCACCGGCAAATTTTCCTGCCAATCAGCTTATAATGATTCCTATGGGGGTAAGCGGGCTTGAGTTTGCGAATGATATTGCGGCTCGCCATGTGATTCGTTCTCCCTTCGCCTTCCGGGTGCTTGCACGGTTAACTGGGCTTGATCGCAATCTAGACCCTGGTGCGTACGTCTTTGCAAAGCCTCTCATGCTTACACGTGTTGTGGAGCGCATCGGCAATGGCGAACACGGGATAAGTCCCGTACGCATTACTTTTACGGAAGGTATGACGACTAGGGACATGGCGGAAACCTTGAGCACACAGCTTCCTGGCTTTGACTCGGCAGCATTCGCTCAAGATGCATCCACAAGCGAAGGGTACCTTTTCCCTGACACCTATTTCTTTATGCCAGGAACGGATGCAAACGATGTAGTGATACGCCTTCGTTCGCAATTCAGCCAGCAGATAAGGAGTGTTACGCCCCAGATAATCGCTTCCAAACATTCCTTTAGCGATATCGTAATCATGGCGTCCATACTCGAGCGCGAAGCGCAGTCACCGGAAGATAAGCGCATGGTCGCGGGCATACTTTGGAATCGCATTGCTAAAGGTATTCCGCTTCAGGTGGACGCAACATTTGGCTATATCCATAGAGAAAACGGCTATACGCCTACCGCAGCAGACCTAAACTCAGACTCTCCCTACAACACATATAGACATACAGGCTTGCCACCAGGTCCGATTTCGAATCCTGGGCTTGATGCGCTACGTGCCGCAGCTACTCCTACAAAAACAACTGACCTGTACTATTTGACAGGCAGAGACGGTCTTATGCACTACGCGAAAACTTTTGAACAACACAAGAAAAACCGGGCCCTCTATCTTGACTAAGGTTTGTATAAAAATAAGTGAACTGCGACAGACATTCTTGTCTTGTCGCAGTTCATGAGTTCCTGCAGAACGAAAGAATTTTGTACCAATCCTCAACGTGCTTCCAGCGCCATCCACCTTCGGGAAGATCCTCAAGTTCACATAGTTCGATGATGTCGTCCTCGAAGGACCCGTGCCATGTACCAGCTTGGTGGGTGTGTCGCAGAGGAAGGCCGAGCAAACATAGGTTCTCACGATTAAGCTGGACACATAGCCACTCATCGGCGAAACAGATTGCAAGCAGACAGCCATCTTCAACATGAATAGCTCCTTTGGGTTCGTTGGTTCCGTGTAGACAAAGTCGTAGTGGGAAGGTTTTTTGCTTGGATCTGGATTTGGCTTTAAACGAACACAGAGCGCGCCAATAGCTTGAGGCCCTGTAAAAGACCGAGAATCTGCCATGGTAACACCTCCTTTCAGTGCTTTCCGTGTGTGACAACTGAGCGTATAGTGTCATGATGAGTCTGAAAGTCAATAACCTGAGAACGTCCTCTCTCGCAGGCAAGAAGATATTCGTTGGTCTTTCCGGCGGAGTGGATTCAGCCGTCTCGACAGCGCTTCTGCAAGAAGCAGGCGCACGTGTAACGGGCGTATTTATAAAAGGATGGTATCCGCCTGGTATGCCCTGTACGTGGAGCGCAGACCGCCGCGACGCTATGCGCGTCGCGGCGCATCTGCGGATCCCATTCCTAACACTTGATGCGTCGAAGGAATATAAAGAAGGCGTCATTGAGTATCTACTTCACGAATACAAGGCGGGACGCACGCCAAACCCCGACATCATGTGCAATAGGGAAGTGAAGTTCGGTGCATTCGCAGCGTTTGCTTTTGCACAGGGAGTGGATTTCATCGCGATGGGTCATTATGCACAGACTTCGTCTGATGCTGTCGATACTCATCAGACAGAAAACGGAAGTAGAACACACTTGCTTCGGGGCGTAGACGCTGACAAAGACCAGTCCTACTTTCTATGGGCCGTACCAAAAGCTTCGCTCGCGTGTACACTCTTCCCTGTAGGAGGGATGCCTAAGAGCAGCGTACGAGAGCTTGCAAGAAAATTTAACCTCCCGAACGCCGTGAAGCGCGATAGTCAAGGCATATGTTTTCTTGGCTCCATTTCTGTTGAGGATTTTCTAGAACAAGAATTCGGAAGCCAGCCTGGAGAGGCGCTAGACACTAACGGCACGAGTATTGGCAGACATAATGGAGCGCTCCTGCACACGCTTGGGGAGCGTGTGAGTCTTGTAAGCGCTGCTCCGGGGCCATGGTACGTCGTGGGCAAGGATATAGAGCGCAATACTCTTACGGTATCGCATACGCCAAAAGCCCAGGTCAGTGAGAACAATCCCATCTCCTTGCTTGAAACCAATTTCTTTGTAGTGCCAGGTGCAGACGAAGAAGTTACCGCTCAATACCGCTATCATGGTCCGCACATTGCAGGCACCTATACATACGGAACATTTACTCCTCGCCAACCGATATCCGAGGCTATCGCTTCAGGACAGTCCCTCGTGCTGTACCGAGGGGAGGAATGCATGGGAGGTGGTATCATAGCGTAAATTATGCCAGATATCATTAAGACAGACGGAAGCGTTGAAGCGTGGGACGGAGAGAAGCTTGCGCGTTCTCTCGTGCGCGCAGGCGCGAGTGAGCCGACTGCCGAGCGCATTCGTGAGACGATCGAAGCGACCATCTCGCCGACCGAAGAAAGTACTCAGATATATCGGCGTGCATTTATGATGCTGAGGCACGATGCTCGTTCAACGGCCGCACGCTACAGTCTACGTCGCACATTGTTCGAACTTGGACCATCAGGGCACCCATTCGAGGATTTTGTAGCACAGATATTTAAATCAGAAGGCTGGGATGTCTTGCCGCGACAGATCCTACAAGGAAAATGCGTGCCACACGAGGTAGACGTGTATGCGCAGCGCGATGGAGAATTTCTTGCCGCCGAGCTTAAATATCACAATGATCCTGGCTACAAGACCGACGTGAAGATCGCCCTGTACGTAAAGGCTCGTATGGATGATATCTGGTCTGGTGCCGATCACGCCAAGGGCGTAAAGCCTGTAGATCATGGGTATCTTGTTACCAATACGAAATTTACGAAACAAGCTATAGACTATGGCGTGTGCTCGGGCATTACACTGCTTGGCTGGAGCTATCCACACCATGGAAGCCTCTATGATCGCATCGTAGCAAGCGGATTGTACCCAGTTACGGCGCTCACGTCGCTGCGCAAAGCTGAGAAGCGCCTGCTAATCGACAAAAATATTTCTACCACCGAGCTGCTTCGGCAGCATCGAGAAATACTTCGCCAAATTGGCGTGTCGTCCGAGCGCATCGGCTCTATCGTGGCGGAGATAGATACGCTTCGTGAGACTTCCAAGGATGTACGACTTCATCGAGACACCGTTATATGAGCGAGTACAAGAAACAATACAATCCGAACCGCAGCACGGATTGGAACTATGGCGGACATAAATGGCGACTCTCACGCTCGAAGATAGAACTTTTTAGTGAATGCCCGCGCTGTTTTTATTTGGACAATAAGCTGGGAACGGCGCGGCCACGCGGTCCAGCATTCACACTCAACATCGCCGTCGATACGCTTTTAAAAAAAGAATTTGACATTCATCGCGCCGGAAAGACCACGCACCCACTTATGGAGAAGTATAAGGTTGACGCCGTGCCATTCGACCACGTGTACATGAATACGTGGCGCGAAAACTTTGAAGGTATCGAATATAAAGACGCCGCTACAGGCTTTACTATTTCCGGTGCTATCGACGACCTGTGGAT
>CAXUAR010000018.1:9191-13070 GCA_964249155.1 uncultured bacterium
AAACCAGATGGCCAGCTCATCGTTGTGGACTACAAGGCGACGTCGAAGCAGGGGAGCGTCGTGACGCTCGATGACTCATCGTGGAAAGACTCGTATGCGCGTCAGATGGGCGTGTATCAGTGGCTATTGCGCAAGAACGGTTTTGACGTATCAGAGATGGGCTACTTTGTGTATGCAAACGCTAAAGGAGACGAGAAAGCATTCGATGCGAAGCTTGAATTTGAGCTCACGGTCGTAGAGTGCGAAGGAGATACGGGCTGGATAGACGAAATCCTGCCACGTATCAAAACTACGCTTGATAGCGACACAATTCCTCCAACGGGTCCGGCCTGTGAATTCTGCCCATACCGCGAAGCAGCCGGAAAGAAGCTTCTCGCGCTTCACAAAAAAGCAAAAGTGTAGCGGCGGCAGTGCTCACGTTTGCTGTGATATATACTAGTGCCCATGGATGTAAAGATTGAGCCATCGTGGAAGAAAGCGCTTGCAGATGAATTCAGCAAGCCATATTTTGAGGAACTAACTGCCTTTGTAAGAAAAGAATATGTTGAAGGAAAAGTATACCCAGCACCAAAGAATATCTTCAAAGCGTTTGAGCTGACGCCCTTCGACGACGTAAAAGTCGTCATCCTAGGGCAAGACCCATACCACGGAGCTAAGCAAGCCATTGGTTTGTCCTTTGCGGTTGAAAGCGACGTGGCTCTTCCGCCTTCGCTTCGCAATATCTATAAGGAGTTAGAGAGCGACTTGGGTGAGCCCGTCGAGAACACTCACGGTGACCTCTCCCGCTGGGCAAAGCAAGGTGTGCTGTTGCTCAACGCAACGCTTACTGTGCGCGCTGCAAGCGCAGGCTCTCACCAGGGACACGGCTGGGAGCAATTTACTGATGCAGCTATTAAAGCCCTTTCAGACAAGCGCGAACACCTTGTGTTTATACTCTGGGGAAATTACGCGCGCGCAAAAGCCGGCTCCGGCCTTATAGACCGCGCCAAACACCTCGTCATAGAGTCCGCACATCCGTCGCCCTTCAGTGCCGCCAATGGCTTCTTCGGCAGCAAGCCGTTTAGCAAGACGAATGAATACTTAGAGAAACACGATGAGAAGCCAATAGAGTGGCTATAAATTTCATATACGGAAATGAAGAATGCACTCTAATTTAATAGAAATATACGCTTCTTAATCTTAAGAGCGCTCGAGATGCTCGTTTCTGATTTAAAGACTCACCAAACAGACTAACCGGGGGCTTGATTCTACAGGATTCGAACTTGAGACGGGCCAGTATTAATGAGAAACTTAGTTGCTAGATAAAACCTAGCATAGGTTGCCGAAAGCTTCCAACAACTAAGCAGGTCTTAAGCTTGCTTCGCTAGCCACGAAGCGTACTTCTTTGCCATATCCTCGAAGTTTTTCTTGTTGTTCGCGATTTCTTTCTTACCGTGGACCATATGAATGCTTGCGAAAAGCTTGATGGGGCCAGTCTTTGCAGGCACTTTTTCAAGGTCCGTGATGCGCTTCTTTGCCAAGCGAATCTTCTTTGCCGGCGGCATCGTGGCATCATTCAGGTATGAGTCAGCAGAGAGCTTCTTGCCGGTCGCTAATTTTACGAATTCAGCAAAGGTATAGCGGGAGCCGTATTTCCAGACTTCGTACATTTCTTTGCCGACGTTTGGATTATCGACAATACGTCCGTACTTTTTGTAGAAATAGTCGCGCCACTGCGATAGTGCGAGCTTGGCGAGGCCGTAGCCGTGATATGCAGCCGAACTCTCCCAGCCATAAATGTGCGGCACCATGAGTGCCCGCAGGGAGTCTACTGACTGATCGTAGTATTTCTTGTAATTCTTTCTTGCTATCTTCAATACTTTTTCTTCCGTAAGGTCCTTTGTCTCATAGATTTCGCGCTCATAGTTTGCGAGAAACATGATTGAGTTCATGCGCATCGGCGCAAGCAATTCGAGCTGCTTGGTCTTTCGTTCAAAAAGCTCAAAAGGGTACGACTCGCCCTCAGCGTTCTTCGCGTAGCGCATACACCACTCGATGCTTGAGAACATCGTGTCGAGGAACATGCTCTGAGTCTCGGACCAGGCCATAGAACTTGGTGCATATTCGTGGTTCAAGCAAACTTCACGCTCCTCAATGTTTAAGTAGTGCGCAGCATGGCCGCCCTCATGAAAGAGGGTATTGCCAGCAATAACTCCTGACCCTACCTGACCGGCTACCATGCAGCACGTGAAGTTCGAGGTGCCAGGCACGCGTTTGCCGTTCTCGAAGTGCACCAAATCTGGCCAGTGGCAGAAACCGTTATTCCATTTGCCTTTACGGTCCAAAAGATCAAGCTTGAGGCGTCCTTTCTTATACTCGATACCAAGCGCTTGGAACGAACGGCCCCAGCGCATGAGGGCATCGCTAAATTGGAAGTACGGATCTTCTTCTTTGGTAAAATCGCCCGCCATCATGTAGCTGAAATTCCATGGCTTACGCAGTCGCGGACGTTTTTCTTCAGCTTTACGAATATCGGCAAAGACATACTTGGTGCGTTCGTATATGGCATCAAAGATTCCAAATAGCTCGTCTTTCGTCATGCCGTCTTCGCGCTCTATCTTGAGCGCATAGAAATCTGCGTAGCCGAGCATGCGAGCATACTCATTGCGTAAGCGCACGACTCGCACATAGTCAGAAATAACATCCGTTGCCAATGCCTCGCGCGCGTCAAAGCATGCTTTGCGTACTTTTTCGTCTGAGTGCGTAGCGACGAGCGTCGCCATCTTTACGCTCGACGCGCTGACAAATTTTTTTGTCTCAGGATCGACATAGCCTTCCTTGCGCGTTGAGCGACGCTTCGTTATCTTCGATTCAAGCATGCTGACCTTCTCTTTGATCTTGAGCGCATGTGCAGGCGATTGATTCATCTCAAAATACTTGATCCACATCAGAAGTCGGTCCTTGGTCTTTGTATCTGCATCTTCGAGGAAACGTTGGACTTTCTCAAGGTTATTAGGGTCCGAACGAAAGGCATCGAGCGTAGCCATCGCAGCATCCTTCTTTGCATCAACCGACGGATCACCCATATAGGAAATCCAGAATAATTCCTCATAATTCTTATGGAGCTTGAGCAAGTCGGCATTGAGCTTTTTGAGGAATAGTTCGGCAGTAGTCATACTAAGAGCTAGTATAGACGGTCTCACGGTATCAGCCAATATAGACGGATTTTGAAGGGAGCGCGGGAACTGGTATCTTCTATAGATATGGCTCGCTCTCAGCATTCTTCGATTCCAGGCATTACCTTCGTCCAGGCGCTTGAAGGAATAACGGAATATACACTCGACTCAAATGATATGCGCATTCTGCTTGTACCCGACGACAGCGTACCGGTTGTTGGATGCATGGTGACGTATCACGTCGGCTCGCGAAACGAAGCGATCGGCTACACCGGCGCGACGCACCTGCTTGAGCACCTTATGTTTAAAGGCTCGAAGAAGTTCGATCCTAAGAAAGGAAAGGGTATGGACAAGCTGCTTGAGACGCGCGGTGCGCGTATCAATGCTACGACGTGGCTTGATCGTACTAATTATTATGAACTTATCCCGCGTGATGTATTGCCCCTTGCGCTTGAAATAGAGGCTGATCGCATGCGCGGCGCAACCTTTACCGAAGAAGATCGCCAGAGCGAGATGGCGGTCGTGCGCAATGAATTCGAGCGCGGCGAGAACGAACCGACACAAGCACTTGATAAGGAAGTGTGGGCTGCTGCCTTCCTGGCCCATCCATATCACCACCCGACTATCGGTTGGAGAAGCGACATCGAAGGGGTATCTATCGAGCGGCTTCGGCAATTTTACGACGATTTCTATTGGCCCAATAACGCAACACTGACTATCGTCG
>CAXUAR010000019.1:0-1087 GCA_964249155.1 uncultured bacterium
TTCTTGGCTTGCTCGCGCTTCTTATTGGTTTGTTGATTACTCTCCCTATCTCAGGACTTGCGGTAGTGCATGCATACCGTACCCTTGCTGGGGCAACAAAGACTGAAGGCGCTGTAGCGATTGCATAGATGTATTTTTTATAAAGTGAATTTTTGATTTCCACAGTCTGTGAAGGCTACGTTTGTACAGTAGATGTGCAGAATTGAAGAGTGGGAGATGATATCGAAATAGATACGAACAAGAAAGCCTTGAAGGCTGTACATGGGTACGCGATGCTTCTCGCTGCGCAGCCGGTGGGTGCTCGCGCCGAACTGGTGACTATCGAGGCGGATCTTTCGCGCGGTCTGCACGCGTTCTCGGTCGTAGGACTCGCTGATAGAGCAGTCGAGGAAGCGCGCGACCGCATCTCTGCCGCCATACGTCATGCAGGATTTAAATCGCCCAAGGCCACCAATCGACGCATTATACTTTCCTTATCACCAGCAGACCTGAAAAAAGAAGGTTCACACTATGACCTTGCGCTCGCTATGTGTTATTTAGCAGCAGCAGGGGACATAGAGCTTCCTACTGTCCCTGCGCTCTTCTGCGCTGAGCTCGGGCTTGATGGCACGCTTCGGAGCGTCCGTGGCGTACTTGCGCAGGTACTATGCGCCAAAGAGAACGGCATGACCGAGGTCTTTGTAGCAGCCAGCAATGCGAACGAAGCGCTACTCGCGCATGACA
Source organism: uncultured bacterium (assembly GCA_964249155.1). GTDB lineage: Bacteria > Patescibacteriota > Minisyncoccia > Phycocordibacterales > Phycocordibacteraceae > C7867-001. Next base: position 724 of record CAXUAR010000019.1, read on the forward strand.
TGACGGTGTATGCAGCACATACGCTCACACAAGTGCTTCAGCACCTACTTGGAAAAAAGAAGCTCATTCCAGAGGAGCGTTCGAGGCTCCCAGCGATCCGTCCGACGTTCTTGGATTTTGCAGATGTGAAAGGACAAGAGACCGCAAAGCGTGCGCTTGAGATAGCGGCCGCAGGCCGTCACAATGTTGTACTCTACGGTCCTCCTGGAACAGGAAAGACCATGCTTGCGCGTGCGCTTCCAGGAATACTCCCGCCACTCACTAACAATGAGCTTCTTGAGGTAATCTCCATACATTCGACGGCCGGCCTACTTCCTGAAGAAGACGTGCGGATGTGGCCACCATTTCGTGCGCCGCATCACAC